>CAZHWR010000051.1:0-11962 GCA_964536085.1 uncultured Oscillospiraceae bacterium | reverse complement strand
TAACGGGAAGCAAAGCGGACACAATAGGCGCGCTTAATCCTATCCGTTACCGAGGATATTACTACGACACGGATTTAAACATGTACTATCTGCAAAGCAGGTATTATGACCCTGAAATGGGCAGGTTCATAAGCTCGGACGACGCGGCAATGAGCATGAACGCCCTTGAGGACATCACCGCCGCAAACCTGTTCGCTTACTGCGGAAATGACCCGGTGAACTATTATGATCCAGATGGTTATTATCGTGGACAAGAACAGTATAAAGGGTATGAAGATAGTTATGGTGGAATATATAATATACCAGCATATATTTCAGATAGATATGGATATACAAATATTAAACTTGATAAGAAAAAAATACTTACAATGCCGGATTTTTTAATGGTCGATTTATATAGTAACAGTTCTCATACTAATGTTGTAAACACTTGTTCACTTGTAGCGATTACAAGAGTTCTTATCTATTATAAATGGAACGGATATAATAGAATACCGAAAAGAATGAAAGTATATGAGCAACTGTTGAAATACAATCATTATAAAAACAATACATATCCATGGAAAATTGATAATTATGCAAGAAGAGCATTAAAATTATATGGATATAAAAAATCATTAAGTTGGAATACTTATGTGTGGTCATTTGATAAAGACGTAAAAAATGAAACTGATTTAGGATGTCCAACAATTCTAAACATTGCATTTGGAGTATACGGTAACCATAGTGTAACTGTATGTGGATATGCTATATATACTTGCACAAAAAAAGGTTTGTTTTTTAACAGAACAGTTACAAAAAGATTTATTGCAGTCCATGATGGTTGGAGAAAGGGGATAAGATATATTGATTACGATAAGCTTTATGTCGCTTCTTATACTAAAATCCGAGTTAAAAATTAGTCAGAGGTTTGGTATTATTGTTATGTTAAAAGACAGAGGTGTATTATGAGTACTATAAAGAAGGTTGTAATCACTTTGGTTGTTGTTGCGGCAATTATAATTGCGTCAGTGGTAATAATATTGTATATTGATAGACAAAGAGATTCATTATACGTTGAAGGGTTATATGGTGCAATTTCTATACCGTATAAAAATCAATCAAAGTATTTCACAGGAACGAATTATTGTTTTACTGCAAAGGAAGGTAAAGACAATTTTTTTTCAAATATAGAACAAAATTATTTGGTTTTTGAAAGTACAGAAGAGCATATTGATTTTAAGTTTAATAAAGAAATTTGTTCGCTATATTTTGTTTCCGATGAAAAGGAATATCGGCTCACTTCAAATTATTTAAATGTTTTTGATGTGAAATTTCCTGTCCCTTTATGCCAAATGGATAAGTACATCGGGGGAAATCAGTATAAATTTGAGTGCGACATGGATTATTTACGTAGTTTTTATAATAACTACTCGGATATTGAAATTGACGAAAATCATATAGAATACCGAGGGATATGCGCAACATACAATGACGGAGTCATTGCGTTTAAAAAAATCAAATAAGTATTTTAGACAACTACGGCAACCTGGTGGTAGAATACACTTACGACGCATGGGGTAAGGTCGAATCGGTAATGGGAAGCATGGCAAATACAATAGGCGCGCTTAATCCTATCCGTTACCGAGGGTATTACTACGACACGGATTTAAACATGTACTATCTGCAAAGCAGGTATTATGACCCTGAAATGGGCAGGTTCATAAGCTCGGACGACGCGGCAATGAGCATGAACGCTCTTGAAGATATCACCGCCGCAAACCTGTTCGTTTATTGCGGAAATGACCCGGTAAATAGGGTGGATCCGAGTGGGTACATGGCAATAACTGGGAGTTTGGCTTTTCTTGGACTTTGTGTTGGTGTTGTAGCTATTGTTGCGGTTACTAGTGTATATATGTTGACACCGCAATTCCAACAGTCATGGAATAATTTATGTCAATCTATAAGTCGAGGATTAGGCGGGTTATGGAATAGAATAACAGCTTGGTTTCAATCTGCTACAACTGTTGTTACAAAAGCCGTTGAAAAGAATACAGCTAAAGCGAAAGATATTATTAAAACTAAACGAAATCAAGATTATTATTGGATTGATTCGAAAGTAATATATAGCAGAAAAGGGAAAAGTGTTACAACTTACTTTCCGTGTATGTCTATACTGAAATCAGTTGCTATTACATACGTCAGATCTGGCGGAGATGTGTTTGCATCGTCAAAATCTGCGGCTCGCAAACTGGCGGCTGCTATAAATGGCGGAACGCCTGTTGGACCTGAAATAAGCGGTAAGGGACCGGGATATTTTTGGCATTATCATGCACGAAAACGAGTTGGAGCAGGAAGTGGCGGCGGTCATATATTTTATATATAGAAAAGAGATGTATATGTTACGAATATATGTTAATGAAAAATCATACAAAGCTTTCATAGAATATGCTATAAAAACATGCAAAACATTCAGTCTTGTATTTAATAGAGACGATGAGGAAGCATATTATTTTAATGATTTTTATTTCATGTTAGGTGATTATATTTTAAGCGAAAAAAGCATTTTGTATCATCCTGATACAGGAACTTTTTTTGACAATGCAATTATTGTTTACTTTAAATGCTGCAATGATATAAAAGGAATTTTGCAAACGGCAAATTCAGTTTACGACTGGAATACAACTTCACGTCCCGGAGAACTGTGTTTTTATCGAAATGGACAGAAATGGTTTACGTGTGTTTGCCATGCAGAATATATGTTTATATATAATGAAACTGAAGAAGATTTATTATTCTTTGAACAGTTCAATATTGAATATTCATATGAAGTATAGTCTAATAGGCGCTTAGTAAAAACTCAAAACTGTTTATAACATCTTAAAATTTAATTCACAAAAAGGATGATTAAACCCGAATCCTCATGTCGAAATAACTGATTCAATAAGAATACTGATTGTAAGACACACCTACGGCGCATGGGGTAAGGTTGAATCGGTAACGGGAAGCAAAGCGGACACAATAGGCGCGCTTAATCCTATCCGTTACCGCGGGTATTACTACGACACGGATTTAAACATGTACTATCTGCAAAGCAGGTATTATGACCCTGAAATGGGCAGGTTCATAAGCTCGGACGACGCGGCAATGAGCATGAACGCGCTTGAGGACATCACCGCCGCAAACCTGTTCGCTTACTGCGTGAATGTATCGCAAAAACTCCCTATCCTTTTGGACAGGGAGTTTTGTGTTAGAGTTTTACTTCTTAATAATAATTTTATTCCGTCTACGAAGTAAATGTCCAGATTTCGCTTTTGCTTGTACCAATATCGGTAAGCACCAGAGGAATATAATCAAGCTTGATATCATCTTTCGCAGATAAAACTTTATCCGGATAGGTTTTAGAGCATATTCTTCCGTCTGCATCAATAAACCACAGCAAATTTTCATATCCACCCCATATGCCACTGAAATTATACACAATAGAAACTCCGTCGTTACCAACCGCTATTGTACCGCCTTTGCTGGTTATCCGTATTGCCGTATATCCGTCAATAAGTGTTATATACCAAGTCGGAATTGCCGTTTCAGAAGTTCCGTATTGTACGATGAATTTCCCGTCAAGGGTGTTAAGCTCTTTGTTAAAAAAATCAATGCATTTGAGGAGGAATCGGTATGTCCCGGGACTAATCGCACTTATAATTCTGGCAATTTTGGTTTTGATTGTAATTGTTGAAAACATTCACATCGTTCTGCAGTCAAGGGCGTATGTGGTTGAAAGGCTAGGCGCGTTTCACGCGGGCTGGAACGTCGGACTGCATTTTAAACTGCCTTTTATCATCATGCGGGTCGCAAAAAAAGTTTCTTTAAAAGAACAGGTGGTGGACATTGATCCCCAGTCGGTAATAACAAAAGACAATGTTACCATGCAGATAGATACGGTTATCTATTTTCAGATAACCGACCCCAAGCTTTACACCTATGGCGTTGAGTATCCTCTGAGCGCGATAGAAAATCTCACGGCGACCACGCTTCGTAATATAATAGGCGATATGGAGTTTGACCAGTCTCTGACCTCGCGCGACGTTATCAACACAAGAATGCGTTCGTTTTTGGACGAGGCGACCGACCCGTGGAAAATCAAGGTCAACCATGTTGAGCTCAAAAATATCATTCCGCCGAAGGAAATTCAAAACGCCATGGAAAAACAGATGAAGGCGGAGCGCGAACGCCGTTAAACCATCTTGCAGGCGGAGGGTCAAAAGCAGTCGCAGATATTGGCCGCAGAGGGTGAAAAACAGTCCGCTATTCTGCGCGCGGAGGCGACAAAGGAAGCGAAATCAAGAAAGCGGAGGGAGAAGCCGAGACCATCAGAAAGGTTCAGCAGGCGACTGCCGACGCTCTGAAATATTTGATCGAGGCAAATCCCTCAGACGACGGCGTTTTGAAGCTTAAAGCGTTTGAGGCTATGACTAAAATAGCGGACGAAAAGTCCACAAAGATAATTATACCGTCCGAGCTTCAGAGGCTTGCAGGGCTTGCCGCAGGCGCAAAAGCGGTTTTTGAAGATGATAAACAAAAGGTATTTAATAGCCTGAAATTGTGTGTACAAAAAGCGGTAAAGCAATTCGCCGCTTTTTTATGTGCTTTACATGGTAAACTGCGCCTTTGCCGCGCATTTTACAGCGCGGTATTTTACGCTACGATATTTTCTTGATGGTCACGCCGGTGTAATAGTGCGTGAGGATTTCCTTGTAACTTTTGCCCTGCTTTGCCAGTTCGTTTGCGCCGTATTGCGATAGCCCCACGCCGTGACCGTAGCCCTTTGTTTCAAACGTAAAAACGTCGTTTTTATACGATACGGTGAAGTTTGAGGAATGCAAAGAAAAAATAAGACGTATATCCTGCCCTGCAGCTTCGATGTTGCCGATTTTTATCTTTTCAACGCTGCCCGCGTTGGAGCGGGTGGTTATTTTAAACCAGTTGGATTTAAACAGCGGGAGCTTTAATATTTCATAGCTGTTTTTCAGCTTGCTTTTCACCTCGCTTGCCTTGAAAGAAACTGTGGAGGAATAGTCCGGCGAGGTTTTGTCTTTCTCGCTTTTTACCGATTTTAAATAAGAAACGCTGTTTCCCCACACGTCTTCGGAATTTTCGGTCATTCCTGCGGAAACAGCGTGGAAAACAGCGGCAATCGGTTCGTCGTTGTAAACTATCACTTGGTCGATAACTTCGTCTACGGCGTCGCTTATTTTTTTGTAGTTCTTTTCAAAGTCGGCTCCGTAAATTTTTTTAAGCTGTTTTTTGGATTTGTACGCCTGATACTTATTTGGATCGGTCGAAAGCGACGCGCCCTTGAGCGACTCATCCGTATTGTTCTGCGCTATAATACGCAGAGCGTAGGTGTTAGCGGCGACGGCCTGCGCTTTTATCGCCTCGGTTTCATACGAGGCCGGGATTTCCGCGCCGACGACTCCCTTTATGTAGTCGGAGGCTTTTAAGCTCAAAACCTTGTCCGATGAAACGTCGTACACCTTGTAAATTACGTTTCCGGCGGAGGTCTGCGCAGTGGATTCGGAGCTTGATTCGGAGTCGGAGCCGGACTCGGCGGCAGAGGAAGCGCTCCGCCCGCTTTCCGATTCGCTCGACGATAAAAACGTTTCCCTTGCGCTGGGCGGATCGCTTTGCGAGATAAACGCCACTGTGGGTATGATTAGCAAAAGCAGTGAAATAACTGCCGCCGCGGAAAATATTTTTTTCATGGTTATGAATTCCTTTCCTTTCAGAGTCTGTGCGGTGCAAGTCGGTAAACAGGCGATTTCGGGGTGCGCGCTTTACTTGACTAATATGGTGTGATATGATAAAATTTATCTTTAACAGGATGAAAAAGGGGATGAGATTCTATTGACTGAAAACGCATCGGTTATTAAATCTTTATGCGAGGAGTTTAACAGATATAACACCATAGACGATTCGCTTTATTCAAAATACAGAGTCAAAAGAGGACTGCGCAATTCAGACGGTACCGGAGTTTTGGCTGGGATAACAAATATATGCAACGTTCACGGATATATTCTCAACGAAGGGGAAAAAGAACCGATTGACGGTAAGCTGAGTTACCGGGGCATAGATATAAACGATATTGTGAGCGGATGTACGCAAAGCGGACGCTATAGCTTCGAGGAAACTGTTTATCTGCTTTTGTTCGGCAGGCTGCCGAACGCCGAGGAGTTTAAAAACTTTACGTCTTTGCTTTCAAAAAGGCGCGAGCTTCCGGAAAGCTTTATCGACGACATGATAATAAAAGCGCCGTCCCCAAACGTCATGAATAAGATGGGCAGGGCGATTTTGGCGCTTTATACCTATGACGAAACAGCCGAGGACCGCTCGATTGAGGCTGAGCTTATAAGGTCTGTTAATTTAATAGCCAGACTGCCGAGGATAATAGTTTCAGCGTATCAGGTAAAGCGCCGCCATTACGACGGAGGCAGCATGGTGTTCCACCCTTTGCGCGAGGAGGAAACCACTGCGCAGAGCATACTTTCCACCCTGCGGGACGACAGGGAGTATTCCGAAGAGGAAGCGCGTCTTTTGGATATTTGCATGACGCTTCACGCGGAGCACGGCGGCGGAAACAACTCGACGTTTTCCTGCTGTGTGCTGACCTCGTCCGGAACCGACGCTTACTCGGCTTACGCCGCCGCGGTCGGTTCTCTTAAAGGCATGAGGCACGGCGGCGCCAACATCAAAGCCGTCCAGATGCTTGATAACATAAAGCAAAATGTCGAAGACATAACCGACGAACGGCAGGTTTATGAGTATCTAAGAAAAATAATAAGAAAACAGGCGAACGACAAAACAGGACTTATTTACGGCATGGGTCATGCGGTTTATACAAAGTCCGATCCCCGTGCGGTCATATTAAAAGGCTGTGCTATGCGCCTTGCAAAAGGGTCGGCATTTGAAGCGGATTTCAATCTTTTGAGCCTTATTGAAAAGCTCACGCCGCGCGTGTTTGCTGAAGAAAAAGGCTTAAACAAGATAATGTGTGCGAACGTCGATCTGTATTCCGGCATGGTCTACAGGATGCTTAAAATCCCCGACGATTTATTCACACCGCTTTTCGCGGCGTCAAGAATGGCGGGATGGTGCGCGCATCGGCTGGAGGAACTGGTCAACGGAAAAAGAATAATACGCCCCGCATATAAGG
Organism: uncultured Oscillospiraceae bacterium; assembly: GCA_964536085.1. Classification (GTDB taxonomy): domain Bacteria; phylum Bacillota; class Clostridia; order Oscillospirales; family Ruminococcaceae; genus CAZHWR01. Next base: position 4,773 of record CAZHWR010000051.1, on the reverse strand, counting down.
CGGTGGCAAAGGGTCAGCCGTATATTCCGATTGAAAAAAGATAATAACGGCGGATTTTAATGAAAGCTTGTGGTGATTAAAATGAGCGAAAAAAAGGGATTAAGTCCCATGGTGGGCTTTTGGATTATGGTTGGGACCGCGGTGTTGGCGGTAGCTGCAAGAGCAGTACAGCTCTTTTGCGCTATCGACTATGAAACCGGATTTTACAAAGACCATTTTTCGGTCGCGCTGCTAAATGTGATTCTTTGGATAGGAATACCGATAAGCATAATTTTTACGCTTGTCGGCATGAGCAGGAGGTACAAAGCCGGCACGCGCCTGAAAAAAAGTTTTACAGTTACTGTGTTTTTAGCCGTTGCTTCCGCTTTGACGTGCATACAGACGCTGGGCAGGATATACAGCAGCGTTTATTTCGCGGCAAGCGGAGTGAGCGAGGGCGTTGGCGGATTTAAAGAATGGATGATGATAATACTTTTGGCGGGCTCCTGCGCCGCGTTTGCGACCTGTGCGTTTGACTGCGCAAAGGGTCGTCCGTTTGGCTTTTACATCGTTGTACCCATGCTCTATATGGCGTGCAAGCTGATTATGACCTTTATGGAGCTTACGACCATCGCCAATATCTCGGAGAATCTTTTCAATATTTTAAGCCTGAGCTCCGCGGTGGTTTTTCTTTGCTCGTTTGCAAAAATCGGAATGAGCTTTTCGGGAAAGACCGCGCCGCGTCTGCTGCTTGTTTCAGCATACTGTACGGCAGTATTTGGATTTGTTTATGTAATCCCGAATTATATTCTCAGTGTGTGTGATATGATCGGCGTTGTCAGCATAGGCGGCTTTGCCGACAGCGTTGTAGGACTTAATGTGGAGGAGCTTGCGGTTTGCGTTTTGGCCGCTGTTTACATTGGAGTTTTTCTGAAAAGATGCTCGTCTTCAGTGGATAAATCCGCTTCGGCAGAGGAATCGATAAACGCATTGGAAGCCGCGGAGTCCGCAGATTTTGACGAGCCCATTGAGCTTGAGCAATCCGAAGCTTCAGAAATCACCGAATCTTCCGAAGACACGGAGCAATGATTGCAAGAAGCTGCGCGGATCGGCTTTCCGAATAGAGCCGTCCCGAGCGGAATAGTGAATATATACTGTTTTGTTGCAGGAAGGAATGGTCGCAAAATGGCGCTCATACCAAATAAGAGTGAGTTTAAAGCCCTTGAATTTGCACACAAGCTTGTGGTAATAACCGCCGCGAGCTTATTCCTGCCTTATTTTTTTTGCGTTCCGTTTGTTCTGTTTGCGGTGGGATATTCGATTTTTAAGCGTGATATACGCCAAAGTATGCTCGCGCAGGGCGGTGCGCGGTTTATTATGCTGCTGCCTGCGCTTTCTTTGCTGTCTGCGGTGTACGCGGGAAATGTCTACGGTGTTTTCGGCGCGTTTTGCGTTGCCGCGGTCGTTTGGCTGGGGCTTTTTCTGCGGCTTGTTATGAACGGAAGGCTCTACCGCATGATTCTCGACATATTCTGTGTGCTCAGCGTTGTGAGCTTTGTTGTGGGCGCGGCGCAGATGATAATCATCCGCTCCGGCAACACCCAGCTTTACAAAAGCCTGTATTTTGTTTACAATCACGAGTATTTCACCGGGCTTTTAAAGGCATATGACGTTTACAGAAGCGTATCCACTTTTTTTAATGCGAATTATTTCGCGGCGATTGCCGCGATTGCCGCCTTGATATGCGTTTACCGTTTTTTTCAAAGCGGGCGGGTAAGAGTTGAGTATGCTGTGATTTTCGCCGTGAATATCGGCAGCATGCTTTTGGCGGGAAGCCGCACGATGTTTATCGCGCTTTTCGCGGGACTGCTTGTTTTGCTGTTTTTAATGAAAAAATACCGCATACTTGCCGCTGCCGCAGTTGTCATTTTGGCGATAGCCGTGGTGACGGTGATATTTCCGGAGTCATCTCTGAGATTTGATTCGCTCGCCTCCACTGTGACAAAACGGCTTAATATTTGGAGCGGCGCCGCGATGCTTTTGAAAAATCCAATGACCGTTTTTTTCGGCGAGGGAATGTGGGCATATTGTTTTCATTCGGTTCATGATTCGGGGATGGTGTTTGCGTATCACTCGCACAATATGTATCTTGAATTTCTGCTCTGCTTTGGAATAGTCGGATTGGCTCTGATAGCGGCATATTTGATAAAGTGCGGTGTTATAATAAAAAAAAGTCCGCGCCGCGGCGGACAGGCGGCCATAGCCGCGTCGTGTATTTGTTTTCTTATGGTTTCCGGCGTTACGGATGTTATTATTACCGGCATGGAGACGAGTGTTATAACGATGTTTTTGCTCTCTGTCGCGGGCGTTTATGAAAAGCGGGAAAGGGACGGTTGTGATTATGTTTAAAACAGAGCTTCACGCGCATTGCGCAAATGTCAGCCGGTGCGGTCAGGTGCCGGCGGATAAGCTTGCTGAAATTTATATAAACGCAGGGTATACCACTCTGGTTCTGACGGATCATTTCAGCGATGCAACTTTTCCAGATTGGAGGACCGATGGCGCTGAAAAGATGGCGCGCGAATTTTTAGCGGGATATAATGCGGTAAAACAGCACGCGGACGGAAGGTTAAACGTGCTTTTGGGCATGGAAATAAGATTTTGCGAGAGCGATAACGATTATCTTGTTTTCGGGTTGAAAAAAGAGCATATCTCGGCGGCTGAAAGGGTTTTTGAGTGGGGAATAGGGAAATATTCCGAGTTCTGCCGCGAAAACGGACTCGTGATAATACAGGCGCACCCCTTCAGGAACAATATGCGTATAACCGATCCTGAAATCATAGACGGCGTTGAGGTCGTAAACGGGAATCCGCGCGCAGTTTCCAGAAATGAAATAGCTCATGCATGGGCGGACAAGTATCCGAAGCTCATAAGAACGTCGGGCTCGGATTATCACGAAGCGGTTTTCACGCCCGGCAAGGGAATTTTAACAAGCAACCCGATAACATCAAACAGCGAATTGATTTCTGTTTTGAAAAGCGGAGATTATGAAATTATAGAGTAATAAAAACGGTCCTTGAAAGCATTGCTTTCAAGGACCGTTTTTATCCGAGAATTTTTTTGGCGATCTTATACATCGGACCGAGCTTTTTGAATTTTCCCGTAAGACGAATATAATTGTCCTTCGCTTCGTTGACAAGCCGCGCCTGATAGTCGGAGTAAATACCGTGACGCTCGCTTTGCTCTTTTAGCGTCACGCAGCCTATCGGGGAAACGCCCGGCAGAAAACAAATTTTTTTGATAACCTCGTCGAACGGAGCCGTTTTGCGGTTGCGGTCGGTTTTATAGATATGGTCAACGCCGTTTTTATCGAGGAAATCAATATATCTGTCGAAATTTTCGCGCTGTTTTCTTTCGGGACTTTTGAAGTCCGCCTTTTCGATCAGTTCGAATATATTTTGGCTTTTGTAAACATCTTCGACGGTGACGTGGCAAAGCTCGTGATACTGCGCGAGCTCTTTCATGCGTTCGTCTTTTACCATCATTATGCTGGGCGTTCCCGCGAGCGTTGCGGCGATATTTCCGTGAAGCCGCGCGCCGAACGAAAAATCAGCCTGACGTAAAAACTCAAGCCATGATGGAACGTTGATGAAAAATCTCGTCCTGTTTTCGGCGTAAAGCGGGTCAGAGATATCGCGGTGATATCGAACCTTCTTCAGCGCCTTGTACGGTATACCGGCGTACACGGTTTTAAGCTCGTTTGTAAGCTGCGGTATAAACCAGTGATCGGGAAATTCGCCGATGCTCTTGTCGATAAAATCCAAAAGCTTCTGCGGCGAACGCACCGAGGAGTTTACGCACACCCGTGAGTCTGCGGTGATATTTGTATCGCGGATTTTAAGCTCTCTGCCGAAGGTGTACATCGACGGGCATCCTATGACAACATGGTCGCGCCCTTCCTTAAAGCCGAGCTTTGTAAGATAGTCGGCGGTCGACTGCCCTCTTACTCCGACGACTGCCGATTTGTTTAAAATCGCTTTTATAAACGCCTTTACGTCGTCATCAAACGGAAAACCGTCGGACATATCGTAGCCGATGGGAGCCTTAACGCCCGCTCCGATAAGCACGCAGGGAATTTTGAGCTGATTTACAAGCTTTGTGTATTTTTTAAGCCGGGGAATATAATCCTCTCTGAACGCATCCGCCATGGGAATAATAAAAACATCGTGCTTTTCGTTTAGCTCTTGCGGATGCATATTGTAAATGTTGTTTCGCGTGGGTGTGAATTTGTCGTCTTCACTCGTCATCAGAGTTCGGGTTATACCGAAGCTGTATATCATATTTCCGGCGTTTTGTGCAATCAAATCGTTTTCAATAGTTTCGATAGGGGTTGGATTGTAAAACGGAGTGCAGCCGCAGCGCATCAGTATGTTTTTCAAAGCTAATAACTCCTTAAACTTTTTATCTTTGAATATAAAATAGCATAAGTGGTCGGCTTTTTAATTTTAAAAAAGAATTAAAATTTAATTCTTGAGCATTTTAATTCTGAAATAAAATTAAAATGTCGTTATTTTAAGAATAATTAAACCGAAAAATTTTAAAACTTTGCTTCAGTGCCGACAAAGCCTTATATGATTATATTATTTTCGGCGGACGTTAAAATATAATGGCGGATATTATTCCGCAGAGGATTTATTTCTATCCCAAATCAGGTAGGCGTTGATAAAGCCGTCCAGATCCCCGTCCATAACGGCGTTGACGTTACCCGACTCAAAGCCGGTGCGCAGGTCTTTC
>CAZHWR010000050.1:0-13156 GCA_964536085.1 uncultured Oscillospiraceae bacterium | reverse complement strand
AAACGTCTAGTATCTTTTCCGTATAGCCGTTTTCGTAGCCTTCATCGAACGTCAGATAGATTTTTTTAGTGCTTTCGGAACCGATAAAGCATGCTCCGTATTTTCTGTATTTTTCATTGTATGAATCACAGGACACAGGGCGGTTGTTATCGTCTACCTGTGTTCCCTGTCCCCATCCGAGCTTCTCATCTGAAAGGTTCTCCGCTTGGATATCGCCGTTAACGCCGACATCGCCGCCTGATTGTGCCGAATCTACGTCTGACGATTCTATTTCGGGCATAAAATTAGAATCGATGTTATCTTTTCTTTCAGATGAGGCGTCGTTCGACACGCTTTCTGATGCGGCGCCGGATGTATCGTTTGAGCATGAGGTCAGCATCAACGGTGTAAAGAACAGCAAAACCGCTATTAAAGCCGCTTTAAAACACATTAAAATTCATTCCTTTCCTTATTGCTGTATTAATTATTTGCCGGGGCGCACGCAATATACACGTTAAATCTGCGCATATAAATTTAAATATGAAAAATACTAAATACAATATCTTATACAGAAAGGAACGATTACAAGGATGACGCATTGTGAAAAATTTAAAATCGAAAAGATTACAGGTCAGGAAATAATTGACTCGAGGGGAAATCCCACCGTAAAGGCGACGGTGACCCTTGCTGGAGGCGCAACGGCATGTGCCGCGGTGCCGTCGGGCGCTTCCACTGGTGTTCACGAAGCGCACGAGCTTCGTGATAATGACAAATCCCGATTTGACGGCAAAGGCGTTTTATCCGCCGTGAATAATATCGACACTGTGATAAACGATGCTCTTCACGGAAAAAGCGCGCTTGATCAGCGCGCAGTAGACAGTATTATGCTTTCTTTGGACGGCACTCCCAACAAATCAAAGCTGGGCGCGAACGCTATACTGGCGGTTTCACTGGTGGCGGCAAAAGCGGCGGCAAATGCCCTGAAAATTCCGCTTTACAGATACTTGGGAGGCGTAAATGCAAATGTTATGCCGCTTCCTATGATGAATATTTTAAACGGAGGTGCACATGCCGCAAACAATATCGACATTCAGGAATTTATGATAACGCCTAAAGGCGCAAAGGATTTTTCTACAGGTCTGCGAATGTGTGTAGAAACGTTTCATGCACTTGGAAAACTGTTAAAGTCCGACGGGCTTTCCACAAGCGTTGGCGACGAGGGAGGCTTTGCGCCGAATCTTGAAAGTGACGAACAGGCGCTCGATTATCTTACTAACGCTGTTAAATCTGCGGGATACACCCCGGGAGAAGATATATGCATAACGCTGGATGCGGCAACAAGCGAATGGTTTAAAGACGGTGAATATCGCATGCCGAAAAAAGGAGAAACACTTACCTCCTCCGAGCTTACGGCACATTTTGAAAAGCTATGTGAAAAGTATCCGATAGTATCCATTGAGGATCCGCTTTCAGAGGATGACTTTGAAGGCTTTGCGGAAATCACTAAGCGAATCGGCAAAAAGGTGCAAATCGTGGGCGACGATTTGTTCGTTACAAACAAATCGAGGCTTGCACGGGGTATTTCCATGGGCGCGGGCAACGCTATTTTGATAAAAGTGAATCAAATAGGAACGCTTTCTGAAACGCTGGATTGCATAGAGCTTGCTCAAAAACACGGGTACAAGGTAATAGTTTCTCACAGAAGCGGCGAAACGGAAGACACCACCATTGCAGACCTTGCCGTAGCGCTGAATGCAGGACAGATAAAAACCGGGGCGCCGTCAAGATCAGACCGTGTCAGCAAATATAACCGTCTGCTTGCAATCGAAAAAGAGCTTTTGCCCTATTGTACGTTTAACAAATAAAATATATTACGGAATTTTAAAAGCCCGAACGAAATTATCGTTCGGGCTTTTATCGGTTATTTATGATATTTTCCGTTGTTCATGATTTGAAATGAACGGTAAAGCTGCTCCAAAAGCATGACTCTTGTGAGCTGGTGAGGAAACGTCATGTCAGACATCGAGAGCTTAAAATCCGCTCGGGATTTAACAGCGTCTGAAAGCCCGTATGAGCTTCCGATAATAAAGTCAACAGCGCTGTATCCTGAAAGCGCCGCGCCGCTGATTTTTTGGCTGAACGCTTCGGACGACAGCTTGTCGCCTTCTATGCAAAGCGCAGTAACAAAGCTTTTCGGAGACACTTTTTTGAGCAACTGTTTCCCTTCGCGTTCAAGACCGTTTAAAATCTGCGCTTCACTCGGGCTCGGAGGCAGCTTAAATTCGTCAGTCTCACAGACGGATATTTTTGCAAACGCGCCGATGCGTTTTATGTATTCCTTACAGGCGCTTTTTAAATATTCCTCTTTCAGCTTTCCCACACAGATGACATTAACATTCAGCATAACGCTATACCTCTATAATTTTTCCGATGCTTTTTTTCGGAGCAACGCTTACGTTGTAGTCGTTTGAAATGACCATCCCGAATCCTGAAAGATACGAAATGCAGGTTTCAAGTGCGATTTGAGGACGGTTATTTTCTTCACTCAAATGACCGAGCAAAAATTTTTTTGTACCGCCGTCGATAAGGCGTTTGATTACCTTTGCGGCGTCTGTATTGGAAAGGTGGCCTGTGTTAGATCTGATTCGGTATTTCAAATGCTCAGGATATCCGCCGCTTAGCAGCATTAAATCGTCGTAATTTGATTCAAGCAGAACAAAATCGCTGCCGTCAAGATTACCCTGAACAGTAGGAGTAGCTGTTCCGAGGTCGGTGCAGACGGAAATTTTTCTGCCGTTTGGGGTAATTACCGAATAGCCTACGCTGTGCGCGCTGTCATGCGGGGTGTCGAATGCTTTTATTTCAAATCCTGCAACGGATTTTGTACGCTTGTTGATTTCATAAAGAGGAGTATCGTCCTCCACTGCGTTTTTAGCGAGAATTTCCTCCAGCGTTTCGCGGGTAGCAAAAACAGGGACTTTGCATATAAGCGAACAAAGTTTTTTCAGTCCGCTAATATGATCTGAATGCTCGTGCGTTATGAAAATCCCCTTGACCGCTCCGGGGGTTATCCCCCTCAGGCGCATCAGGGAGGTAAAATTACGCGGACCCAGCCCTGCATCGATTAAAATACCGTTTTCAGTATCGCCTATGTACGTGCAGTTGCCCTTGCTGGAACTGCACAAATTATAAACAAAAGCCATATTCTACCTCAAAAAATGACTACGCTGCAGGCGTAGTCATAATGTATACCGATGTATATTTACGATTTTTAAAGAGCTTCTTGCATTACGCTGTCAGGAACAGTGATTTTTTTAATGTCTGCACCAAGTACGGAGAGTTTTTTGATAATATCCTCATATCCGCGCTCGATATATTCGACTCCTTCAATTTGTGTTCGTCCGTGTGCAGTAAGCGCGGCAATCACTATCGCAGCACCTGCGCGGAGATCGGTGGCTTTGACAGGAGCTCCCGTGAGCTTTTCAACGCCTTCGATAACAGCGGTTTTACCCTCGACGGAAATATCCGCCCCCATCCTGCGAAGCTCGTCTACATATCTGAAGCGGTTATCCCAAACTCCTTCGGTAACAATGGAAGTACCGTTTGCGACTGACAAGACCGCCGCAATCTGCGGCTGCATATCGGTTGGAAATCCGGGGTGAGGAAGCGTTTTAACCGTTATTTTATTAAGCTCTCCCGGAACGTAAATACGAAGGCTTTCATCATATTCCTCTATAACTGCGCCGATTTTTTCAAGCCTGTCTGAAATCGATTCAAGATGTTTCGGAATAATATTTTCAACGATAATATCGCCCTTTGTGGCGACGGCCGCCGCCATATATGTTCCCGCTTCTATCTGATCGGGGATTATCGAATAGGTGGTTCCTTTTAAATTTTCCACTCCGCGGATTTTAATAACGTCGGTTCCGGCGCCCATAATATCCGCGCCCATGGAATTCAAAAAGTTTGCAAGATCGACTATGTGCGGCTCTTTAGCGGCGTTTTCAATAACTGTTAACCCTTTAGCCTTTACAGCTGCAAGCATTACATTTATAGTTGCTCCGACCGTAACAACGTCAAAATACACGTGCGAACCGACAAGCTCGTTTGCGTGAACATCCACCATGCCGTGCTGTATCTTATATTCGGCGCCTAACGCGGCAAAGCCTTTCAGGTGCTGGTCTATCGGTCGGACGCCGAAGTCGCATCCGCCGGGCATTGTTACATAGGCTTTTTTGAATCTTGTCAAAAGCGCGCCCAAAAGATAGTAAGACGCTCTCATTCTTTTTGCCATATCGTAGGAAACGATAGGATTTGTGATATTGGTGGGATCGATACTTATAGTATTCTTGTTCAGATACTTAATCTGTGCACCCATTTTATTCAATATATTAAGAATACCGGCAACATCGCTGATATTCGGGACATTTTCAAGAACGCAAGGACTGTCGGACATAATCACCGCGGGGATTATTGCAACCGCGGCGTTTTTTGCACCGCTTACAGTAACCTTACCTTTGAGTTTTATGCCGCCGTTAATAATAAACTTATCCAACGCCATACTCCCCTTTTTTAATTCTTAATAATTATACCACATAACACGGAAAAATAAAAGCAAAAATTTGAAATGTTACCGATATTTAATCACTTAAGGTCGTTTTTAATAGTATTGCCGTTACTTAGTATTGACAAATTCAAAATATAAAACCGAAAAAAAGTTATTTATTTTTTAAATCAAGGCGCAGAGCTATGGCGGATATAATTAATAATAAATTATATTCCGTAATTATGCTTAATCAAGATTTTTCGAAAAATACTTTTTACCGATAATGCTTTTGGAAAGCTGCGTAATATATGAATATGAGAACTCACTGTGATAATTCCTAACGCCGTGCGAGCTTGCAAGTTCGCTTGTATATTCGTAGTACGGGTATATTCTGACGTTTTTGAATCCGCTTTCGTAGTGCGTTATTACGGGCATTAGCTTCAAGTTTGACACAGTGACTTTACCGCTTTCAAAATCCTTTGTAACCGTCATATCAGCGATGCCGCCTATTAAATTGTCAACATCGCTCTGAGCGGAGATAAAATTGCCCAGTGAATATATCACAGGGGCTTTCGTGCCGTCAGGCTTTTTCAGCATTTCGATTTCCTGCAAAACATGCGGATGAGTCCCGATGATTATATCAACGCCCCATTTTACCATTTTTTTGGCAAGCGCGCGCTGATCATCCGTGACTGTGTGTGAATCCTCTGTTCCCCAGTGAGCATTCATAATCACAACGTCCGATTCTGCCTTGGCTCTTTTTATCTGATCCTTGATAACGTCCTCCTGGTCAGTATAAATAAGCTGCAGCTTTGAATCGTCAGGCAGGCTTATTCCGTTCGTGTGCTGGGTTATTCCGATAAAGCTGAACACGACTCCGTTAACAGTCAGCGTTTTAACGGTGTTCAAATCTTTTTTGTTTTTGTAAATGCCGGTGTTGACGATATCGTATTTTTTACGCTTTTTCGCCCAGTATTTTAACAGCGACCTGACGCCGCTTTCGCCCTTGTCAAGAATATGGTTGTTGGAGTGATTGAACGCTTTAAAGCCAAGATCAATCATTTTTTGACCAAGCTCCGAAGGACTGTTAAAACAAGGGTAGTCGCTTGGCTCATAGATAGGCGCGATTACCGTTTCCTGATTTATTATAGGCAAATCCGCGAGCTTTATTATATCTTCAACGTGACTGTAAGCGTAATCAAAATCGTAGCTTCCTGAGCCTCTTTCTTTTGCCTGCTCGTAAATCGAGCTGTGAATTAGATTATCTCCTACCGCCATAAGCCTGACAGATTCCGATTGCTTTTGCTCATCGTTTGATTGCGGCTCAGCCGAAGTCTGCACAGCGTCTGGTTGAGACGAACTGCCGTTATTGCCCTGACAGCCGGACATAGACAGCGCCAAAACGCATGCCGACAAAACCGCAGCCAGTATTCTTTTTATCACAGCACAACATCTCCCATTGTGTACAGTTTAGGTTGTTTGCCTTTTAAAAATAGTGCCGCTTTGACAGAACCAACGGCAAAAACCTCTTTGCTTGCAGCTGAATGTGAGATGGAAAGGATTTCATCGCGCCCGGCAAAGATGACTTCGTGCTCGCCGACTATGGTTCCGCCTCTTATGGAATGCATTCCGATTTCGTTTTTAACGCGCTTTTTTCGGGAGGAATGGCGGTCAAAAATCGGAATAAGCGAGTTGTTCATCGTTTCGTTGATTGCCTTTTCAATCATTATCGCCGTTCCGCTTGGAGCGTCAATCTTCTGGTTGTGATGTTTTTCGACAATTTCAATGTCGAACTGTTCGCCCAAAACCTCCGCTGCCTTTTTGGCAAGCTCAACGAGCAAATTAATTCCGAGCGACATATTAAATGAAAACAGCACGGGAATTTTTTCAGCCGATTTGTGAATTTTACGCACTTGTTCGTCGGTAAATCCCGTGGTTGAAACCACAACTGCCGTGTTTGTTTTTATGCAGTAATTTAAAAGACCGTCAAGTGCGCTCGGGTGGGAAAAATCTATAACCACGTCCGCGGCTTCGCGGATATCTTCAAACGAGGTATAAACAGGAAAACCGCTGCTGCCATTTGCAAAAATATCAACTCCTGCGACAATTTCGCAGTCGTCCCTGTCTGCAATACACGAAGCGATGGTCTTCCCCATCCTGCCGTTGGCGCCGTTTAAAATAATCTTAACCATTTTTACACTTCCCTTTACGCAAATGCTGTCCGCGCAAAAGCGCGGACAAGCAGATCATTAAATAAGGTTATATTTTTTCAAAACGTCCTTTAGCTTTTGCATATGAGCGTCATCCATGGAAATGAGCGGCATTCGGCACTCACCTACATTTTTGCCCATAAGATTCATAGCATCTTTGACAGGAATCGGATTAACGTCCATAAACAGAGCGTTGATAAGTTCGAGCAGCTTGAGCTGTAAAGCGGCGCTCTCGCTGACCTTTCCTTCAAAAAACAGGCTGCAAATATCGTGTGTTTCGCGCGGGCATACGTTTGACAAAACCGATATTACACCTGCTCCTCCGAGCGAAAGGATCGGGACGATCATGTCGTCGTTGCCGGAATAAACGTCCAAATCTTCGCCGCAGAGGGCTTTGATTTTTGCAACAAGCGAAATATTTCCGCTGGCTTCTTTTATTGCAACAATATTTTTGTGCCTTGAAAGCTCTTTAGCTGTTTCGGGCATAATTGTGACTCCTGTTCTCGACGGAACGGAGTAGAGAATTATCGGGATATCAACGCTGTCGGCAATCATTTCAAAATGCTTGATAAGTCCGCGTTGGCTGGTTTTGTTATAGTAAGGCGTAACACACAGCAAACCGTCGCAGCCGGCTTCCTGAGCGTCTTTTGCCAATCCTACAGCAAAAGCGGTGTCGTTGCTTCCGGCGCCGCCGATAACAGGTACTCTTCCGGCGACCTTATCCACGCAGTATTTAATGCAGTCAACATGCTCTTTGTGGCTCATAGCGGCGGATTCGCCTGTAGTTCCGCAGACAATAATAGCGTCGGTTTTATTTTCGATTTGGTAATCGATAAGCTCGCCGAAACGGTCGTAATCAATAGATCCGTCTTTGTTAAACGGCGTAACAATAGCAACTCCCGCGCCTTTAAATATAGTGTTTTTCATACTTTAGCCATTTCCTTTCCTCCTGCCTTCGGCAGGATTATTGCGGTGATTATTCATGTTTAACAATCAGTCAAAATATCCTTTTGCCGCCAGAAGCTCCGCCATCAAAACAGCTCCTCCTGCGGCTCCCCTTAAAGTATTATGCGAAAGGCAAACAAATTTATAATCATACTGACTGTCCTCGCGCAGACGACCCATTGAAACCGCCATACCGTTTTCAAGGTTTCTGTCTAGTTTTGCCTGAGGTCGGTCATTTTCTTCAAAGTAGTTTAAGAACTGCTTCGGAGCGCTCGGAAGTCCGAGTTCCTGCGGAATGCCTTTAAACTCCGCCCATTTTTGTTTTATCTGCTCGATTGAGGGTTTATTTTCAAAAGAAACGAAAACTGCGGCGGTATGACCGTCCGACACGGGAACGCGCAGGCACTGGGTCGTGATAGACGGAGACTCGGCGTTTTCGATAACGTCTCCGTTGATTTTACCCCAGATTTTCAGCGGCTCCAGCTCGCTTTTTTCCTCTTCCCCGCCGATATACGGAATAACGTTGTCGATAATATCCGGCCATGTTTTAAACGTTTTGCCGGCGCCCGATATTGCCTGATATGTGCAGGCAAGCGCCTTTGTTACGCCGAACTCCATCAGCGGATGAAGCGCGGGAACATAGCTTTGAAGCGAGCAGTTTGATTTAACCGCGACAAATCCCTTTTTCGTACCCAAGCGCTTTCTCTGTGAGCTTATAATTTCAATATGCTCGGGGTTGATTTCGGGAACAACCATAGGAACGTCGGGCGTTGCTCTGTGAGCCGAGTTGTTTGAAACAACCGGGCATTCGAGCTTAGCATACGCCTCTTCAAGCGCTTTTATGTCTTCTTTTTTCATATCGACAGCACAGAACACAAAATCCACCGCGTCGGCGATTTTTTCCTTGTCAGCCTGAGCATCCATAACAACGATATCCTTTACCGATTCGGGAATATTGGTGATCATCGCCCATTTTTCGCCTACCGCGTCCGAGTATTTTTTACCTGCTGAACGTGCCGATGCTGCAAGGACTTTGATATTAAACCACGGGTGATTTTCGAGCAGTGTAATAAAACGCTGACCAACCATTCCCGTTGCGCCGATAATTCCAACATTGTACTGTTTCATATTTTTCCTCCACAATAAAAATTCAATATAATAAAAAAACCAGTTGAAAACCGGCTCATCTTGCAGTATAATTAAGGCAATGTGTTTAGTGAATAAAATACCGAACGATAGCTCCCCATCTTGACTGACCGATGACAGTTACGCGCATATTTTGCGCGCACCCAGAAATGGAATTTTGCCAACATATCCGTTTCTTCGGCGCTTTACCCTTTTTCGCAGCGGTATTTGCGAATTGGCGTTCTTCCGCGGCGGTACTCTTGCAAAGCGCAACCTCTACCGAAATATTTACTTTTTTAATTGTCTAAGAATATAATATCATGTATTATAGTGTTATGTCAATTATTTTATACATCTTTGGAGAATATTTATGGAACAGCTCAGAAAAAAAGATTTTTATTACGATCTGCCCGAGGAGCTTATTGCCCAAACTCCAGTTTACCCGCGGGACAGCTCGCGGCTGCTGACTCTTGACCGCAATTCCGGCGAAATTTCACACGGTGTTTTCACCGACATATTGGATAAATTAAATCCGGGGGATTTATTATGCGTAAACGATTCACGCGTTTTGCCCGCAAGACTTTACGGAACTAAGGCGGATACCGGCGCGCATATTGAATTTCTGCTGTTGAATCAGCATGAAAAAGACGTTTGGGAGATTTTGGTAAAGCCGGGCAAAAAAGCTAAACCGGGCGCTGAATTTGTTTTCGGCGGAGGCATTTTGCGCGCCGAGATTATAAGTTTAATGGACGATGGCAACAGGCTTTGCAGATTTTATTACGACGGCGTTTTTTTCGATATACTCGATAAAATCGGCAATATGCCCCTGCCGCCGTATATCACAAAAAAGCTCGAAGACAAAGAACGGTATCAAACGGTTTATTCAAAAATTCCGGGTTCTGCCGCCGCCCCTACCGCCGGACTTCATTTTACCACTGAGCTTATGCAGAAATTAAAGAACAAGGGCGTTAATATCGCATATATAACCCTGCATGTAGGACTTGGCACATTTCGCCCTGTTAAAGAGGATATCATTACAAATCATATTATGCACACCGAGCATTATATGTTATCCGAGCAAACTGCGGAGCTTATCAATAAAACCAAACGAGAAGGCGGACGTATTATAGCTGTAGGAACCACCAGTTGCCGCACGCTCGAAAGCGTTATGCAAAAGCACGGTGATATAATTCCGTGCGACGGCGACACTGATATTTTTATTTATCCGGGATATGAATTTAAAATTTTAGACGGACTTATAACCAATTTCCATCTTCCCGAAAGCACGCTTATAATGCTTGTGTGCGCCTTTGCGGGATACGACCAAACTATGCAGGCGTATAAAGCGGCGGTCGATGAAAAATATCGTTTTTTTAGCTTTGGGGACGCTATGATGATCATTTGATTCATACTTGATTCTATAAGGCGTTTTATATTTTACGGAGGAATTTATGTACAGCTTGATAAAACAATCGGGGCGCGCAAGGCGCGGCGAATTCAAAACCGTTCACGGCACTGTTCAGACGCCCGCGTTTATGAATGTCGGCACGGCGGCTGCAATAAAAGGCGGAGTATCGTCTTATGATTTAAAGGACATAAAATGTCAGGTCGAGCTTTGCAATACCTATCATTTGCACGTGAGACCGTCGGACGAGCTTATAAAAAAGCTTGGAGGACTTCGCAAATTTATGGGCTGGGACGGTCCTATTTTAACCGACAGCGGCGGGTTTCAGGTCTTTTCGCTTGCAAAGCTGAGGCAGATAAAAGAAGAAGGGGTTTATTTCAATTCTCATGTAGACGGACGCAAAATATTCATGGGACCCGAGGAAAGCATGCGCATCCAGTCAAACCTCGGTTCTACGGTAGCCATGGCGTTCGACGAATGTGTGGAGAATCCCTCTACTCATGAATACTCAAAGCAATCTTGCGAGCGCACGGCGCGCTGGCTTGCGCGTTGCAAGGCCGAAATGCTGAGGCTTAATTCGCTTGAAGATACAATAAACAAAAACCAACTGTTGTTTGGAATAAATCAGGGCTGCGTCTACGAGGATCTTCGTGTTGAACACATGAAAAAAATTGCGGAACTCGATTTAGACGGTTATGCTATCGGAGGACTTGCCGTCGGGGAACCGACAGAGATAATGTACAGCATAATCGAAGCGGTGGAGCCGTTTATGCCGCAGGATAAGCCGCGCTATTTAATGGGCGTCGGTACACCGGCTAATATAATTGAAGCGGTTGCCCGCGGCGTTGATTTATTTGACTGCGTTATGCCGAGCCGCAACGCCAGGCACGCACACGTTAATACATGGAGCGGAATACGCAATCTTATGAATAAAAAATACGAGGACGATTTATCTCCTATCGACGAAGACTGCGACTGTCCCACCTGTCAAAAACATTCGTGCGCGTATATCCGTCATCTTTTCAAGGCAAATGAAATGCTCGCCATGCGACTTTGCGTTATACATAATCTGTATTTTTACAACACGCTCATGGAAAAAATAAGAGAGTCACTTGACAACGGAACGTTCGTCGAATTCAGAAACAGATATTCTCCGCTTTTGGCAACGAGAATTTGACCGCATGCCCGAATAGTCAAACGGTGAAAAGCATAGAATTAAAAAAAACAAAAAGGATCTTGCATATGGGAATAATTGAAGTTACTCTTATCGCACTCGGGCTTGCGATGGACGCTTCGGCGGTTTCAATGTCAAACGCCATGACCGAGCCTAAAATTGGCGTCAGAAAAACTATTCTTACGGCGTTCATGTTCGGAATATTTCAGGCGGTGATGCCGACGATCGGATACTTCGCAGGAAGTACGTTTTCGTCATATATCGAAGCGTTCGATCATTGGATAGCGTTTGTACTTTTGGGGTTTATCGGAGTTAAAATGATAATAGAAGCGCTGAGAGGCGGTGAAAACGAATCAGAGACTTCTAAAATCACTTTTAAGCTTCTAACTGTGCAGGCAGTCGCGACCAGTATTGACGCGCTTGCCGTAGGCGTGAGCTTTTCAACACTGATAAGCGGTATCGGAAACGTTTTGATATCCGTCTGTATTATTGGCGCGATAACGTTTTTATGCAGTGTTATATCCACCCGTATAGGCAAAAAATTCGGTTCTGCATTAAGTAAAAAAGCGGAGATATTCGGCGGGTTGATACTTGTGTTTATAGGCGTAAAAATTTTGTGCGAACACTTGATAGCCGGATGACAACGTGATATTATGCAAGGAGTAAAAAACAGTTTAATATAAGGATCGAATTAAAAAGGAATGGTATCAAGTATGCAGTTGTTTTTAGATATTATTAAAACAATCGTTATTGGAGTTGTCCAGGGAATAACCGAATGGCTGCCTATAAGCAGTACGGGGCACATTATTTTATTTGAAAGCTTTATGAACTTCAGTTCGGTGAATATAAGCGATAGCTTTAAGGAAATGTTTGAGGTGGTTATTCAGTTCGGCTCAATACTCGCCGTGCTCGTTTTGTTTTTCCACAAGCTTAACCCGTTTTCGCCCCAAAAAACTCATACTGAGAAAAAAGAGACCTACTCTATGTGGCTGAAGGTAATTGTTGCGGCGATTCCGGCGGGGATTGTTGGCGTGCTGTTTGACGATTGGTTCAACGAGCATTTTTACAACGTTTCAGTTGTATCTGCGGCGCTTATAATATACGGCGTTTTGTTTATTGTAATTGAAATCTTCAATAAAAAACGCAGACCGGCTGTTAAAACTATCAACGAGCTTTCATATAAAACGGCGTTTTTAATAGGAGTTTTCCAAATACTGGCGCTTGTTCCGGGAACTTCGCGTTCGGGATCGACCATACTCGCGGCGATACTTCTTGGCTGCTCGCGATACATAGCCGCCGAGTTTTCATTCTTCCTTGCAATACCTATAATGTTCGGGGCAAGCTTTTTAAAAATTGCAAAGTTCTTTTTGGGATCCGGCGCGTTCACTGCGTCACAGCTTCTTATACTTTTTATCGGTATGCTTTCCGCGTTTCTTGTTTCGCTGTTTGCAATAAAATTCCTGATGAGCTTTATTAAAAAACACGATTTCAAAGCGTTTGGATATTATAGGATTATACTCGGAATAATACTGATTATTTTGATGCTTTGCGGCGTATTAAACACGCAGATAGCATAAAGCCGGTTTTCAGATTTGCAGGCTTCTTTAAAAGTTGCAACACTCTCCCGATCTTTATCGGGAGGGTGTTTTGCTGTAAAAGCTAAGCGATAATAATAAAATAAAGCACACCGGTTTGGGCAGCCCTCCCTAAGTCTTCGATACAGGGCTGCGCTCATGGCTGTAAGTATCCATGCTACGCTTTTATGATGAAAA
>CAZHWR010000049.1:0-13193 GCA_964536085.1 uncultured Oscillospiraceae bacterium | reverse complement strand
CCGACGCAAATGGTAACGCCTATTCATATGGTCGCACCAGCGGCAGACTGTTGAGTTTTTCCGATACTTATACAGCAAACTATAAAATAAGAGACGATATAAATGAGAATGATAAAATTTCAAAAAAAGAGGCAAGGCAAATAGCAAAAGATTTTCTTTCACAATTCATTGATATGTCAAAATACACCTTTCAAAGCGGAAAAGACTATTCAGATTCAAATTTTTATCAGTTCAGCTATATAGCTAAAATCGGCAAATACTTAACAAATGATTTTATAGTTATTAATGTATATTATGATGGAAAACTGTGTTCTTTCAACGCCCCAAACGTTGGGGTTTTTGAAGGAGTTACAATTCTGGAAATTGATGAGAATGAACTTCGTGAAAAATTCGAAAAAGAGATAGCGCAAGAATATCCAAACAGCAAATGGTATTTTGAATCCGAAAAAAATTCCAACACGGAGTTATTTGACGGCATTTGTATTGACAATGAAGGCAAATTATTTTTTAGTGAAATGATTGTGCTGGAAGATTCCAGAGGAGGATTATACGGGGAATCAGTAAGCGTCTACCTCACCTGACCGATATAGACATCGGCATCATTGGTCAAAACAAAAATATTTTATCAGTCGCCATATTACGACAGACTTTTATATTTGCTCTGTATATAATATATTTGTTTGCGCGTTAATGCTTTTTTGACAATAAACGGATAATAAAACAGAGAAAAAATGAATTCGGAGGGGAAAGCGTTAAGCCAACAAAACATACTGTTTTTTGCAAAGCCCGTATTGCTCATAAGAGCGCAATACGGGCTTTGTATGTTACCCATTTTATAAACCGTATGGCTTTATTTCAGATTATTACAATACATGGCTCTTCAATTGCACCAAAAAATATTTTCACCGCGACCACTAATTGTGAAAACGAAACAAAAATTACAAAATCTTTAATAAACTGTTGACTTTGTTATTTAATTGCCGTATAATAAAGGCAATCAGTAAAGGCGCTGTGGAATTGAACCACATCGCCTTTTTTGTTTACACAACGGCGTGTAGATATACAGACTTCAGCCCTGTATATCTGCACGCCATTATTTTTTGAAAGGAGAGTATACTATTATGGACAGCAATAGTATAATCGAACTGGTCACAAATGAAGTAACCGGTCAAGCGTTCAGCATTTGGTTTTTGATCGGCGCCGCGCTGGTGTTCTTCATGCAATGCGGATTCGCGATGGTTGAAAGCGGATTTACAAGAGCGAAAAACGCCGGAAACATCATCATGAAAAACTTGATGGACTTCTGTATCGGAACCGTCGTATTTATCTTTATAGGTTTCGGACTGTTATGCGGCGAAAATGCACTGGGTGGTTTCCTTGGAATCCCCTCTCTGCAAATCTTCACTAGCTTTGCGGACTTCCCATGGTCGAGCTTCGTATTTAATCTGGTATTCTGCGCTACGGCAGCTACTATAGTTTCGGGAGCTATGGCCGAAAGAACAAAATTTATTTCCTACTGTATCTATTCGGGCGTCATTTCAGCGCTTATCTACCCCATTGAGGCTCACTGGATTTGGGGAGGCGGCTGGCTTTCGGAACTCGGATTTATTGACTTCGCCGGCTCGTGTGCAATACATATGGTCGGCGGCGTTTCAGCCCTTATCGGCGCCGCGTTCTTGGGACCGCGTATCGGCAAATTTACAAAGGACGGCAAGCCCAAGGCTATCCTGGGTCACTCGATGACTTTAGGCGCGCTCGGATGCTTCATCCTCTGGTTCGGCTGGTACGGCTTTAACGGCGCCGCAGCCGACAGTGTTGACCACCTCGGTCAGATCTTCCTGACAACAACTATCGCTCCGGCGGTTGCGTCTTGTGTTACTATGGTATTCACATGGATTAAAAACGGCAAGCCCGACGTTTCTATGACGCTTAACGCATCGCTTGCAGGTCTTGTGACCATCACCGCTCCCTGCGCTGACGTCGACGCTTTAGGCGCGTTAATTATAGGCGGCGTAGCAGGATTGCTCGTATGTTTCGGCGTATGGCTTCTTGACTACAAGCTCAAAATCGACGACCCTGTCGGCGCTGTTGCGGTTCACGGCTTCAACGGTGTTTGGGGTACTCTTGCGGTCGGACTGTTCGCAACCGGCAACGGTCAGGACGGTATCACAGGTCTTTTCTACGGCGGCGGCTTCAAACAGCTCGGCATACAGGCTTTGGGTGTTGTTACCGTACTTGCATGGACTGCCGTAACGATGACTATCGTATTCTTCCTTATCAAGAAAACTGTCGGTCTGCGCGTTACAAAAGAAGAGGAAGTCACCGGTCTCGACGCTACAGAACACGGTCTGCCCTCCGCATATGCGGATTTCGCTCCCGTTGTTGACATCACCGCCGACGACGATTCCGTTTCTGCTGTAACAGGAAGCGTTCCGATGGGTGATGCAGTTAAGGTTGAACTCAAGAATTCCACAGTTGCTTCTGACTCTGCAATCACCAAAATTGACATTATCTGCAACGAAAACAGATTCTCCGCGCTGAAAGACGCGATGAACGAAATCGGCGTAACAGGAATGACCGTGACCAAGGTCATGGGCTGCGGAATTCAGAAAGGCAGAAACGAATTTTACCGAGGCGTTAAGGTCGATATCGATCTGCTTCCCAAGGTACAGGTTGAAATTGTCGTCGCCAAGGTTCCGGTTACCGATGTTGTAAACACTGCCAAAAAAGTCCTTTACACGGGTCATATCGGCGACGGTAAGATATTTATCTACAATGTTCTCGACGTTGTTAAGGTCCGCACAGGCGAAACCGGCTACGACGCTATGCAGGGCGACGAATAATCAAGCGTTCCTCATCCCCCCTTTTATATTTGTTTTCAGTGCGCGCTCCTTTTTGAAAGGGCGCGCACTATTTTTTTATAAAAAAGCAGACGGGTGTGAACACCCGTCTGAATATAATCATACTCACGGCAGCAAAAACGCTCCCGCTGCGCCTGCGGCTATTATAATAATCAATGGATTCAGCTTGAATTTTCTCAAAATCACAAGCAGTACGGCAAAAACCGCAATCATGATAAAATTTACGTCTGCAAGAGATGTCGGTAGCTTTCCCGAAAAAAAAGCCACCGCCATTATGGACGCTCCCGCCGAGGCGATAAGACCGATAACCGCGGGGCGCAAGCCCGACATAACTCCTTTGACCGCCTTTAACTCACTGTATTTTTTATAAAGCATCGCAAGCAGCAAAACAATAACTGTAGACGGCAGTATACAGCCGAGCATAGCGGCAAAAGCGCCCGCCGTGCCTGCAATTCTTGTGCCGACAAACGTCGCCCCGTTTACGGCAATCGCGCCCGGCGCCATCTGAGCTATAGAAATCACGTCGGAAAATTCTGCGACAGTCAGCCACTGATGCGTGTTTACGATTTGCTCCTGCATTATCGGCAGTGACGCATATCCACCGCCGAAGCTGAACGCTCCCACCAAGAAAAAAGACAAAAACAGTTCAAACAACGTCACCATAATCTGCCTCCGTTCGGTTTTAACGCGGTAAACGCGCCGATCGCACCGCAGATCACAATAACCAATATCACATTCATACCAAAAAACGTTACCAGTGTAAAGCTTACAAACATCAGCGCAGCCGGTATTACCTTTTTGTTTTTAAAAACCGTTACCGCCATCCCGATAACAACATCGCATATAATGGCCGCTACCCCCGCCTGCATGCCTTTGAGCACTCTTGCGACCACTGCGCTGTTTTTAAACTGTATGTAGATAAACGAAATCACGGTGATAATTATAAACGGCGGCAAAACCGCAGCAAACACAGCAATAAGCGCGCCGGGAAGTCCCGCCATCTTGTGTCCCAGCAGAACCGACGCGTTGACCGCGACTGATCCCGGAGCCGACTGCGCTATCGCCGTCAGGTCCAGCATATCGTTTTCACTCATCCATTCATATTCGTCGACATACCTTTTTTTCATCAGCGATGCTATAACAAATCCGCCCCCAAAGGTAAAGGCGTTCAAAGTCAACAACGAATAAAAAAGCTTAAAATAAAGCTTCAGTTTTTGTTTCAATATTATTACCCGTCCTTTCGCTGAGCAAAACTGAAAATTCAGCTTTTAACCTTTGTTGCCGAATCATTTATCCATCGGTCAAGAATAAAATCGGATATCATTTTAAAATATTCCGCTTCCCCGCAATATCCGCAGTGACCAAATCCGTTCATAACATCAAAGTCCAATCGGTTTTCATCAAATCCGAATATCAGCATGGTGCGCTTTAAAAGCATATTTTGCTCAAGCCTTCCCAGCATATCGCCATCGGCGACGATTATTTTTATCCTGCCTTTATAGTCTATCTCTTCGGTTATGTAAAAAAGCGGAGCGGCTTTGTCGATCCTCACGAGGCGTTCGTCCTGACCGCTATGCGCCAAAATGTTGAAATGTGTTGTGGGCTGACCCGCGTCGAAGATAAAGCCCGCGAAATCGCCGCGCGAAATACCGTATTTTGCAAGATGGCTTTTATCAAAAAACAGCATCATGGCAATATACGCGCCCGCCGAGCTTCCTCCTATATAGATTTCATCAAACGTCCCGTAATTTTTAATATCACTGCATATTTTTGCAACGGCGCATGCCGCGTCACTGATAAAATCCGGAAAATCCGCTTCGGGATAAAGCCTGTACCCCGCCGAAGCGACAGCGATACCGTTTTTGTTGAGCGCATCAAACATCGCGGCATCGTCCGACGGCTCCCCGCCCACGAGCGCGCCGCCGTGAAAAAATATATACAGTGCGGAACCGGAGACCTTCGGAAGATATAAGCTGTACCTGTTTTTCGGGCTTTCGTCTGAATAAATTATGTTTTCAAATTTCATCAAAACTATCCTTTTTAGAAATCCTGATTATTTTGATAGTATTACAAATGCCGATTTTTGTCAAATTAATGCATTCCGACATAACGGAGAATATGCGATTCACAAAGGAAACGAGAGGCGCCTGCCTCCCATTTTCAGAACACAAAAAGCATGTATTAATACTATTTTTTCTTTGTGGCAACTCCCTTTTTGTTAGTTTTATGTATCTTCTTGCCTACTTTTATCGACTTCTTGTTTTTCTGAACCACGCCTTTTTTGCCGACAATATATGACTTTCTACCTGCCTTTACAAACTTGTATTTTTAGCCTTCTGCACAACGCCGGATTTGTTTACTATATAGGACTTTGCGCCGACCTTGACCAATTTGTTTTTGCTACCCTTGATGACAATTCCGTTCTTGTTGACTACATACGATTTTTTCGTACTGATCTTCACCACATGATTACCCTTGCCGGTCGAAACATAATCCTTGACCACCGCATAAGTCTTGCCCGACACGGTGACTACCTTTGTCCCCGTAACCTTTTTGCCCGATTTGTAAAGCGCTGTTTTGCCGTTTTCCGATGATGTGCCGTTAGTCGGCGCGGGAGCGCTGACACCGGGCATTTCGGTTATATCCGAAATGGTTGTGCCGGGAGTAGTCGGGTCGGTCGGGTCAGTCGGGTCGGTCGGGTCGGTCGGGTCGGTCGGCATAGACGCATTATAATTAATCGTTGCGTTTGTGAGGCGTTCGTTATAATCACCAATATCAATATTGTTCCACTGTGCCTCCGAGCCGCTGTAATATACTTTTTTTAGGCTTGTGCAATCCGAAAACGCATAATTACCTATGCTTGTAACCTTATACCCATCAATTTCCGACGGAATTTCCACCTCGACGCCATTTCCCGAATAACGTGTTATCTCCGCCGCGCCGTCGTTGAGGATTTCATATTACCAATCCCCGCTTTGTTCCGCCGATACGGTCAAATCAAGCCCGCAGGCAAGCGAGAACGCCATTGCGAGCGCTAAAACCGCGCTTATAAGCTTTTTCATAAATTAACCTCCCTCACAACAGCTTAAAAACAACATTTTTAAAGTCATTCATTCCTTTAATCGTTCTGCTTTTATATTATCACAATGTCCAACCTTTGTATAATACTTTTCAATAAGATAAAAGACCACCCGTGGGTGGTCTTTTATCTTAATTATTCCTGTTAGCAGCCGCAGCCGCAATCGTTGTTGCAGCCGTCGTTGCCGCCGCAGCAACACGATATCAAGAGGATAAGGATAATTATCCAGCAGCAACTTCCGTTGCCATTGCCAAAGAAACCATTGCACATAATTAAGTGCCTCCTTTTTTTATTTACATTTTATACTATGTGGCGGCAAAAATTATGTTACAGAGTGAAAAATCAAATAGCTCAAAAAAGCCTAAAATAACATGAAAAAGTTAGTATCAGAGAGATATTTTGATTTTTTGAGGCATAAAACAACTCAATGGAGCATTTTTGACTTTCATTGACTTTGACTTTTATTGACCTTTTGCTATAATAATAGTCAGTGAAGGTCAAATAAATGGAAGCCACAGCTTCCATTTAGCGAGTTTTTCGCTTTCGCGCCAAACACTATGGCGCGAATTCGCATGGCAAACCACAAAAAACATCGCGGCGCTCTGCTAACCAACCGCAATATTTGGAAGCCACAGCTTCCATTTAGCGAGTTTTTGATTCAAAATGCAAGATGTCAAGCAAGAATCAGGAAAAGAGATGATAAACATGAACATGACAGATCTGATTGCCGCCACCATTTTCGACATACTCGAAAGCCACGGCGGCAGCGCGCAGATTCAGCGAAACGAGCTTGCGCAAAGCATTGGTTGCGTTCCGAGCCAGATAAACTACGTTATAACCTCTCGCTTTACCCCTGAGCGCGGATACATTGTTAAAAGCAAGCGCGGCGGAGGCGGATATATTCAAATCGAGCGTATTTCCGACGAAAAAACAGGCGCAGTCATGCATATTGTAAACTCCGTCGGGAACGAAATCGACGAAAAATCCGTTAGAATAATTTTGGAAAACATGATTTATGACAATATTTTAGACCGCAAAACAGCTAAAATATTGTTGTCGGCTTTGACCGATCATACATTGAATCAGCTTTCGCCCGGCGCAAGAAACGTTGTTCGGGCGTCGATATTCAAATCAATGCTTATCAACACCATATAGGAGGTAATAATTATGCTGTGTGATAAATGCGGAAAAAACAGCGCTACTCATTTTTACAATCAAACGGTAAACGGAAAAAGCGTTGCGATGAATCTTTGCTCCGAATGCGCAAAAAAGCTCGGAGGCTTTAATACAATCACAAACGACCCTTTCGGACTTTCCGACTTATTCTCCGGGCTGCTTTTTCCGAATTCTCAAACTACGGAACGCCGCACGGTCATCTGCAAAAAATGCGGCAAGTCCTTTGACGATATAATGTCCGACGGCAAAATCGGATGCAGCGAATGCTATGCGACCTTTGAAAACCGACTCGCCCCGACAATTGAGAAAATCCACGGCAACGCGGTACATTTGGGAAAGGTTCCGCGCTCCGCCGGAAAAGAGGTCAAACGCAAAAAAGAATTGAACGATTTAAAAGACAGGCTGAACGACGCAATTAAAAAAGAGGATTTTGAAAACGCGGCGCTCTTGCGCGACGAAATCAAAAAACTTGAAGCAGACGAAAAAGGCGG
The DNA here is from genome assembly GCA_964536085.1 of uncultured Oscillospiraceae bacterium. Taxonomy (GTDB): domain Bacteria; phylum Bacillota; class Clostridia; order Oscillospirales; family Ruminococcaceae; genus CAZHWR01. Next base: position 5,586 of record CAZHWR010000049.1, on the reverse strand, counting down.
TGAAGTCGGCAATGCGTAAATGGTATTTGAATAACCCGGACGAAAGCGGAATTATTTTAAGCTCAAGGATACGCCTTGCGCGCAACGTGACCGACTATCCGTTTATGTCGCGCATAACGCCCGAACAGCAAAAATCACTGTGCGCGCAAGTCAAAAGTGCTCTTGCAAACATAAATCTCGGAGAAAACAAGTTAAAATTCATAGAACCGGAAACGCTCAGCGACTATGAGCTTGCGAGTATGGTAGAAAACCACGTCATAAGCCCCGATTTTGCAAACAGTCCCGTTGGCAAGCTGCTCATACTTTCCGAAAGCGACGATATAAGCATAATGGTTTCCGAAGAAGACCATATAAGGATCCAAACGCTCAAAAGCGGGCTTGATTTAAAAGGCGCTTTGGAGCTTGCGGATATGATCGACAATGTTTTGGACAATTCACTTAATTATGCCTATTCCGACAAGCTGGGATTTTTGACCGCCTGCCTCACCAATTTGGGAACCGGACTCCGCGCCTCGGTCATGCTCCATTTGCCGGCGCTTACCGCCGCGGGATATATAAACAAGCTATCGGCAACTATTTCAAAATTCGGGCTTACGATAAGAGGAATATACGGCGAGGGCAGCAAGGCGAAGGGCGGAATTTATCAAATATCAAATCAGATCACTCTCGGAATAACCGAGAAGGAAGCTGTCGATAATCTTAACAATATAGTCGCACAGGTGATAAAGCAGGAGCAAAACGCGCGTGAAACGATCTTCAAGGACAAGGATAAATTAAAAGACAGCGTTTTGCGAAGCGTGGGCGCGCTGAAGTATGCCGTTTTGATGTCCGGCGACGAGGCAATGCAGCACATTTCAAACCTGCGGCTGGGAATAAGCATGGGGCTTGTAGACGGCATATCACCAAGCGCTATGAACGAGCTTGGCGCGATCATAGGAAGCGGAAGCATATGCACCGCCGCCCGGGAGCTTTTGGCTCCCGAACAGCGGGACAAAAAACGTGCGGAAGAGATAAAGCGGATTCTAAGCTGACAAAACATCCGCGCAAATTATTAAAGGAAGGAATGATCGTATAATGTTTGTTTTCAAGGATTTCACCGAAAAAGCCAATCGGGCGCTAAACCTTGCGATCGAAACAGCGGAAAAACTCGGTCACACTTATATCGGAAGCGAGCACATGCTTTACGGGCTTTCGGCTCTTAACGACGGAGTCGCAGCAGAGCTTTTAAAAGCCGGCGGTGTCAACGCCGAGGATATTTATGAAAAGCTCGTCTCAACCATCGGTAAAGGCATTCAAGGCGAGCTTTCACCCAACGATTTCACGCCCAGAAGCAAGCGGATACTCGAAACCGCGGTGTATATTGCAAGGCAGCTCGGTCACAGCTATGTGGGCACAGAGCACATTCTGATGGCGATAATAAAAGAGTCGGACAGCTACGGAGTTATGTTTTTAAGCGAACTCGGAGCGCATCCGGAGCAGATTTACAACGAGTGCCTGTCACAGATATCAAACGAGCCTGCCGACGCATTTGAAAACGAAGGCACTACAGGCTCCGGTTTTTCGGGCGGCAAAGCTTCTGATAGTTTAAACAAATACGGACGCTGCCTGACCGAGCTTGCAAAGTCCGGCAAAATCGATCCTGTTATCGGTCGCGAAAAAGAAATCGAACGCGTTATCCAGATTTTAAGCCGCCGCACCAAAAACAATCCCTGCTTAATAGGCGAGCCGGGAGTCGGCAAAACCGCGATTGCGGAAGGACTGGCGCAAAAAATCGTCTCCGGAGAGCTTCCCGAAACGCTGAAAAACAAGAAAATTTTCTCGCTCGACATATCCTCTATGCTCGCAGGCGCGAAATACCGCGGCGATTTTGAAGAGAGAATCAAGGATATTTTAAGCGAGGTCGCAAAATCGGGCGACACGATTTTGTTCATCGACGAAATCCACACCATTGTCGGCGCGGGAGCCGCCGAAGGCGCAGTGGATGCGGCGAATATATTAAAACCGCAGCTTGCGCGCGGCGAAATTCAGATAATCGGCGCTACGACTATCGACGAATACCGCAAATATATCGAAAAAGATGCAGCGCTCGAACGGCGTTTTCAGCCGGTCACCGTTTCAGAACCGTCCGAAGAGGACGCTGAAAAAATCCTTTTCGGTCTGCGGGACAAATACGAAGCGCACCACAAAGTAAAAATATCCGACGCAGCGATAAAAGCGGCGGTCAACCTGTCCGCACGCTATATCGCGGACAGATACCTGCCCGACAAGGCGATAGATTTGATCGACGAGGCCGCGTCCAAGGTGCGTCTTGCCGCATACACCGCGCCGCCGGATATCAAAAAGCTCGAAGCAAAGCTCAAACGCCTTTCGGAGGAAAAAGCGTCCGCGGTAAACGTTCAGGATTTTGAAGCCGCCGCAAAAATACGCAATGAGGAAAAAGAGCTCTCATCGAAGCTGGATGAAGAGAAAAAGCGCTGGCAGGAGCAAAACGCCCATGCAAACGGCGAGGTCACAGAGGAAAATATCGCGGACATCGTTTCCGACTGGACGGGAGTTCCCGTAAGACAATTAAACGAACAGGAAAGCGAACGGCTTTTGAACTTAGAAACCACTCTTCACGAGCGCGTTATCGGTCAGGACGAGGCGGTGTCCGCCGTTGCAAAGGCTGTACGCCGAGGCAGAACGGGACTTAAAGACCCCAAACGACCAATAGGCTCGTTTATATTCTGCGGACCTACGGGAGTCGGCAAAACCGAGCTATGCAAATCGCTCGCGCAGTCGCTGTTCGGCGATGAAAACGCTATGATACGCCTTGATATGTCGGAATACATGGAAAAGCACAGCGTATCGAAAATGATAGGCTCGCCTCCGGGATACGTAGGCTTCGAGGAGGGCGGTCAGCTAACCGAACGTCTGCGCCGCCACCCCTACTCGGTCGTTTTGTTCGACGAAATCGAAAAAGCCCATCCCGACGTTTTCAATATGCTTTTGCAGATTCTTGAGGACGGTGTTATCACCGATTCGCAGGGACGGCATATAAACTGCAAAAACACCGTTATCATTATGACATCGAATATCGGCGCGCGACTGATAACCGAGAAAAAGAGCAATTTAGGCTTCGGTTCCGGGGATAATAAAGCCGCAAGCAACGAGGACATCAAGCAAAGCGTTTTAAGCGAACTGAAAAAAAGCTTCAAACCCGAATTTTTAAACAGGGTCGACGACATTATCGTGTTCAAGAAGCTTACCGAGGGCGACATTGAGCGTATAGCGGAAAATATGCTCAAAACCCTCTGCGAACGCACAAAGCAGATGGATATAACGGTAAACGTTTCCCCCGACGCTGTGAAAAAAATCGCGAAGGCCGGATATGACGAGGTTTACGGTGCGCGTCCGTTAAGGCGCGCCATCACCGCACAAATAGAGGATCTTTTGTCAGAGCTTATGCTTGAAAACCAAATCACCGAGGGTGACACGGTAACGCTGAATGTCAAAGACGATAAATTCGTATTCGACAAACAGTAAAAAGCAAAGCAAACAGGCAGGTCGTTTTGACCTGCCTGTTTGTCTGCCGTTTAATTTCGGTCTTTATTTTCACGCTTATGCTCATATTTTTCCTTGGTGGCTTTTCCTCCCCTTATATGCCGCTCCTGTTTATTTATCTGTAGAATTTCTTTGACCTGCTTATAAAGCTGAGGATTTTCGCTTTTCAGACGTTGGCTCACATCTTTATGTACCGTACTTTTGCTTATTCCGAATACCTTGGCGCACGCTCTGACCGTCGAGCGGTTTTCGAGTATATATCTTCCCAAAACAACGCATCTGTCGTCAATTAAAGACGGTGCTTTTATACTGCTGTTTTCCAATATGATTACACCCTTTCGTGCCATGACAGCTTGATATACTAATGTATATGAAAGAATGTAAAAATTATGAACATGCGATTGAATTTTACCGCTGTTACTCGCCGATTTTCGCCGCAGCCGATTGATTAAACCCGCATATAGTGGTATAATTAAAGTATAATTTTAAAAAGGTGTGATAATGTATGAGCCTTAACTCAACCCCGACCGCCAACCGCGCGCACATCGGTATTTTCGGCAAACGAAACGCAGGAAAATCCAGCGTTATCAACGCGGTAACCGCCCAAAGTCTTGCAATCGTTTCAAATGTCGCGGGAACGACTACCGACCCGGTTTATAAATCGATGGAAATACTCCCTTTGGGTCCCGTTACGCTTATCGACACACCCGGACTTGACGATGAAGGCGAGCTCGGCGAGCTGCGCGTAAAAAAAAGCTATCAGGTATTAAACAAAACCGACATCGCGGTTTTGGTCGTCGACGCGACCATGGGCATCACAAAGCAGGATGAACTGATTCTCGAAAAAATCAAGGATAAGCAGATACCGTATGTTATCGCATACAACAAATCCGATTTGGTTTCGGCTAAAAAGCCCGCGGGCAAAAACGAAATATACATATCCGCCCAAACGGGAGAAGGAATTAACGAATTAAAAGAACTGATTGCCGGACAGCTGACCGACGGAGTGCAAAAGCCTCTTGTTGCGGATTTGGTAAATCCGATGGATACAGTCGTACTTGTTATTCCTATCGATTCCTCCGCGCCAAAAAACCGCTTGATTCTGCCGCAGCAGCAGGTTATCCGCGATCTGCTAGAAGCAAAAGCCGTAACGGTCGCCGTAAAGGAAACCGAGCTTGAAGCGACGCTTGACAAACTCGGTAACAACGTCCGTTTGGTCATAACCGACTCGCAGGCTTTTAAGGTCGTTTCCGAAATTACTCCCGAAAGCATTGATTTAACCTCTTTTTCAATACTGTTCGCCCGCTTTAAGGGCGACCTTGCAACGCTCGTTTCGGGCGCGAAAACCATCGACCGACTTTGCGACGGCGACTCGGTTTTGATTTCCGAGGGATGCACCCACCACAGGCAGTGCCAGGATATCGGAACGGTAAAGCTCCCCGGCTGGATTACCGCTCACACAAAAAAGCAGTTTGCTTTTGAATTTACAAGCGGAACGGAATTTCCCGAGGATTTGTCAAAATACAAGCTCGTCGTCCACTGCGGCGGCTGTATGCTCAATGAACGCGAGATGAAGCACCGTATTAAAACCGCTCAAAACGGCGGGATTCCGATAACCAACTACGGAACTCTGATAGCGTATATGAACGGAATTTTAAAGCGCAGCGTTAAAATCTTCCCCGATATTTACAATATGCTGTAAAAGCTCAACAGCTCCCTGAATGTTTCAGGGAGCCGTGAGCGTGTCGACAAAGTCGACAACGCTTTTGGACGGGACAACCGAATCGCTGCGGCTTTTACAAAGCCTTGCTCTCTTGTTTTCTCGCCAATACCACCCTTTCTCTTGCAAAGCCGCTTATTCAATCGGTTTTGCGCTATAAAGTGCAAAATCGCGGCGCATGTCCGCGATTTTGGTTATCTAAAACATCTGCATAACCATATATCGTAAGCTATGCTTTTTCTACAGACTGAAACAAGTTTTAAAAAGCTTGTTTGTCTCTTGTTTTTTCAAATACATTGCAAATATAATTCAACTTCTTTATG
>CAZHWR010000048.1:0-13567 GCA_964536085.1 uncultured Oscillospiraceae bacterium | reverse complement strand
GGCATCATATGTCCTTCAATGATTTCTACGCCTTTCCATTTACATAAATCTCGGATAATATCTCGTATATCTTTTCTCAATTGATTGTATATGATTTTTCTTCGGTACTTCGGCGTAAATACAATATGGTACTTGCATACCCATTTTGTGTGTGCTAAACTATTTGCCATAAGGGACATCCTTTCTGTTTTTATTTGGTGACTTGAACATAACCATTATATCAGAAAGGATGTCCCTTTGCTTAAGCTTGAATCCCACCCGCATAGCGGGCGGTTGTTGAACAAGCCGTCTTCGCCGGCTTGTTCTTTGGCTAAAGCGCTAAGAAAAAACAACCGCGGATGAAAATCCGCGGTTGTTTTCATATTATCACCGTATTATTTGCTTTTAACGCAAATTGCCCTAAAATATATTACTCAACAACTGTTATAGTACCCTCTGCGTAAATATTGATTTCATTGACCTCGCCGTCAACGCCTGTGTATATATCAATATCATCGCCGTTTAAAATCACATGAGGGCGGCCTATAGCTTTTACAATATATTTACCTGCCTTTTCAGGTTCAAACTTTTCTGTTTTTTCCACATACGAATCTTTTTCTATATATCCTCCTTGCCAGGAAGCGGTAAATCCAAAATTATCCTCTTGAGCTTCTTCTTTAATAAAAATTCCTATCTCATGAGTGTAATCACATATCGGAATCCTTTTTCCGCTGTTGTTGTAAAGCCGCGCGGTTATTGTTTCGCTCTCGCCGACCTTTAGCTCGGTTTTAGGAATATCAAGCGTTATTTCAAAATCATCTTCGGATATACCGCTGTAGCTGTAACCCGACTGCGAAACCGTTTCAGACGCGGCGCCGAAACTTTCCGACTGCTGTGATTCTCCGGCTGAAGTCACGCCGTTACCCGAATCAGCCTTCCCGCAACCGGCAAAAGTCAGAACTAAAACTAAAGTCAAAAACAACAGTAACCATTTCTTTTTCATAATAATCCCGCCTTTCTATGAAGATATTAACGCGCAATATAAAGCTAAATCAAAGGTAACTAAAATATATCCTGCTTTTGTAACTAAACCTTCGTTTGTGTCAGTATAACGACCGGTAATTATACCTAATAAATTATATGTACTTAATGTTCCTCCATAAATGGAGTCAGCACAAACAACCGGTCCGCCACTGTCTCCTCCTACTACAGTTCCTGAAATATGTACAAGACCATTCAGCGTTACACCCGTATCAAAGCTAACCGTTACATTGACCTCAGAAATCCTGCTAACCTGATTAATATTATTTGTACCATAGCTGTGAACTACTGTACCCGCAGTTATTTTTGCAACTTTAATATAACCAACTATGACATCATTGCTAGAACCGTTAATGTTATACGTAGGATTAAATCCACTGTTATACGGTATAAATACCGCATCAATTTTTTTAGAATACTGCCTTTTTGTTGCTTTACCTATCAAAGTCATATATTTATTATAAAAATTTTCTCCGACTTTTCCTAAATGTCCGGCAGTAACAACCCCATATTTACCTGTATCAGAATCTAAAACATTAAAACCTGATGTTCCGGATTCGGAATTACTATATATATCTCTCCCCGGATATGACGTACTTGCTTGAGACACCCCAGAATATACTTTAAATTCAACGCTATCCCTGTCAAAATTTTCAATATCTGTTATCAATTTATTTATTATTTCATTATTATCCATATCTTTAACGCCTAAAATAACGGTATTATTTATTTCAGACACTGCTGTCGAAACAAGTCCAAGCTCAGCTATATTTTCACTAGTATAATTATATATTTCATTAAGATAGTCTAATGTAAACTTGGCTGACTTGTATTCAACATTATCTTCCACAATACTTTCAAAATCTTTTATTTCAGAATTGTCAACATCACTTTGAATATTACTCGACAATTTAACCGCGCGATTACCCGATTTGCTCAATATAAATTTATCTTCATCACAAACCAATACCGTTAAATTACCATCATCATTTATGTAAGCCCCGCCATAGTTATCTAAATCGGATTCTTTAATATTAGAGTTTTGTCTTTTCAGTTTTTTTCGCTTTTTAATTTTTGCCCTTATTTTAGAACAATTATCAAGCGCTTTTGTCTGATTCATTATAAACTCATTCGTTATTTCTGCTCCTATGTCATCTATTGTTACATCTTTCCGTATTTGTGCGGTATCTGCTGATACAAAAGACATAGAAAAAGCTGCCAAAATAATGACAACAGCTACAAGCAATGCTTTTATTCTACACATCGTATTATCCTCCTTAACAAATTTTTAATTAATATAATTCCAATCGATTTCAATAACACATCGGTACCATCTTCCCATAGTACCTTTGTTATAATATTATTTACAATTTATTACATCTATAAATATTATAGATACATTGACTCGATTTGTCAATAAAACTATTCTAATTGTCGAAAACTTTATTTAATTTTATTATAAATAATATGAAAATAGCTAAAACTCGGCAAAATAAAACACCCTTGCGTGCTTATTATACACGCAGGGTGTTTTATATGTTGAAATTTTACGGCATGATAAGCAAGCCGTTTTTAAGATCGTTTTTCGCCATGAGTTTCGCTTTGCAGTGAAGCTTTTTACCTGTAGCATTAACGGGAATTTCGCTTATAAACCGATAATACCGGGGGCGCTTATATCTTGTCATCATCGGATTTTCAAGGCAGTATTTTTCAAGCTCCGCCACAGTCAGCGATTTATCCTTCGGGACGATATACGCCGTTACCAATTCCCCCCGAAGCGCATCGGGAGTTCCCGTAACGATACTGTCGGCAACCTTGGGATGACCGTTCAATATTTCTTCTATCAACGTCGGATAAATGTTTTCCCCCGAAGAGATTATCATGTCGTCCTTTCGACCAGCAATGCTCACAAAGCTATTCTCATCCCATGTTCCGAGGTCTTGTGTGTAAAGATATCCGTTGTAAAACTTTTCTTTAGTGCTCTCCTCGTTGTTATAATAACGGTAGCATGACTTTGCAGGCGATTTTATGATAATCTCTCCTACCTCCGTGCCGTCGCGCGCGGCAAGCTCATACGGCTCGGCGCGGCGGTCTTTAAATATCTTAACAACGCGGACGTCGTCATCGGTGCAGGAGCGTCCCGCGCTTCCCGCCATATCCGGCAGATCGCTCGGACGCAAAAACGTATTCCAAAAGCTCTCGGAGGTGCCATATCCGTTGAATATATTCGGCGTTAATATTTTTTGATACCTAATACATGCCGCGCGCTCAAATGTGCTTCCCATGGTAACAATACCGAGCAATGAGCTTAAATCGTATCCGTTTTTCTGCTGCTCGTCCGCCAGTCCCTCCAAAACAGTCGGAACTCCTATCAAAAACGTCAGCTTATGATCCTCAACGTATTTAAGGGTAAGCTTTGCGTTGAATTTCGGCATTATGACCACTGTTCCGCCCACATAAAGCGTCGGGCAGGGGCCGCCGGAATGTATTCCTCCCCGGTGGAACCACGGAGTCGTATTCATAGTCTTGTCATACGGAGACATCGGAAAATGCATTATGCAGTCGTGCGCCGACATAACTTCGTTTATACTTGTCATCGGCACTCCCTTGGGATGACCCGTTGTTCCGCTGGTGTAAATTCTTGTGGTTTCATCGTACATATTGAGCGGACGCGCAGGAACCGGCTCCTGCTCATTGCAGACGCTTATATAATCCGCAAACAGGTCAACGCCGTCGGGCGCAGCTGCAAATTTGCTGAAAATATCTACGGCTACGACCCTTTTGGGCTTATGCTTTGCCATTTCGATACCCTTTAAAGCGTCGGACTCCATTTCCCTGTCGTAAATAAATATCAGCGGGCGGCTGTCGTCTATCATCATGGCTATTTCACCGGGAGACAAACGAAAATTTATCGGACAGTTTACAGCTCCCAGCTTTTGAGTTGCAATATATGTGTAAATAAACTCAGGACAATTTTGAAGCATATGCATTACGACACCGCCGTTTTTAAGCCCGTCTTTTACAAAAGCGTCCGCAAGTTTATTCACTTCACGATTTAATTCGCCGTAGGTAATACTTTTACCCGACTGCGGAACAAACACAGCCTGACGATTTTCAAAACGCAGCACATTGCGCATAAATCCTGCGATCCATGTGAACTCAGACTCAAATATCCTGCGGTATTCGGCGCCGTGAGAAAAACCTCCCGCCGACGCGAACCTCTCCCTTGCTTCAGTAAGAGCCGAATCGATTTGAGAAAACATTTCTTCAACCGCATCGTCGCTGTAATCATAGTTCACTCTGTTCGAGCAATTACCCAAAAGCCTCAGCATGTCGGATATTTTTTCCGCTCTTGACATCGCGACACGTTCAAAGCGCTTTTTTCTCGTTTCTTTACTCATAGTAACGCTCCCTTTATTATATATTTAGCTAATAAAATTTTATCCCAAATTCAAATCACTGTCAATATATTTTGAAAATATATTGACAACCGATATGCAATTAAGCCTGTTTGTATAAAAATACAATTAAGGGTACTACGTACCGCTGTGACTGTACAGTAAAATTTGCAATCATTTATGAGCCAAAACGCACTTGCGACTATTATTTATATGATATATTATAATCTAAACTGTCGTATTTTACGGCTTCTCGGTCTGATGCACCGATAAAATAACCGCGAAAGGAATGTAACACATGAATATATTGTGGTTTTGTACCGACCAGCAGAGATTTGACACTCTCGGCTGTTACGGCAATCCATATGTTAAAACTCCAAATCTCGACCGACTGGCTCAAATGGGAGTATTATTCAACCGCGCTTACTGCCAATCGCCCGTCTGCGCCCCTAGCCGCACAAGCTTTTTGACCGGGCGTTACCCGCGCACATGCAGCGTACGGCAAAACGGCCAGAACATACGCCCGGACGAGCGCCTTATACCGAAGATTCTTTCGGAACACGGCTACACCTGCGGACTTTCGGGTAAGCTCCACATAAACGCATGCAACGAAAAATACTGCAAAGTTAAAGAGCCTAGAATAGACGACGGTTACGATTATTTCAGATGGTCGCACCACCCTGCACCCGCGGGCAGCGGCGGCAACTGGCCGATGAACGAGTACACTATGTGGCTGACCTCAAACGGCGTCGAATATCAAACGCCGTCCCATCCCGACTGCCGCTACATAGAACAGGGTATGCCCGAAGAATATCACCAGACCAAATGGTGCGTTGACTGCGCGATAGAATACATGGAAAGCGCGAGAGCCTTTAAGCTTCCGTGGATGTTTTCCGTAAATGTTTTCGATCCGCACCACAGCTTTAACCCGCCAAAAGAATATCTAAACCGCTATCTTGACATTATCGATTCTATACCGCTTCCGAATTACATCGAGGGCGAGCTCGAGGACAAGCCGATTTTTCAGACAAAGGATCATACAGGCGCTTACGACAGTCCCGGAAGCTTTTCGTATAACAATATGACCGACAAGGATCATCGGTACATCAAAGCGGCTTACTGGGCGATGGTGGACCTGATAGATCACCAGTTCGGCAGAATACTTGACTACCTTGAAAAAAGCGGACAGCTTAACGACACAATGATAATATTCGGCTCCGACCACGGTGAAAGCCTCGGCGACCACGGCATATACCTTAAAGGTCCTTACTTTTACGAAGGCAGCGTTCACGTTCCGCTGATAATCGCCTGCCCCGGCAAATTCAAAGGGGGCAGAAAAAGCGACGCACTGGTTGAGCTTGTCGATATCGCGCCCACTATTTGCGACGCGGCGGGAATCGCTCCCGAGCCCGGTATGCAGGGCAAATCGCTTTGGTCTCTGCTTTGCGGCGACGCGCCTGTCGACTGCCACCGAAAGAGCGTGTACAGCGAGTATTACAACTCTAATATCAACCACCGTAATCCGCTCGCTTTTACTACAATGGTGTTGGACGGCAGATATAAGCTGGTAAAGGTTCACGACCGAGACGGCGTTATTTCCTGTCACGGCGAGCTGTATGATTTAAAAAACGACCCCAACGAAACCAAAAATCTTTATTATAATTCAGATTATTTTGAGGTTAAAGCCGAAATGCTCTCTGATGTGCGACAAAATGGCTGAAACCTGCGACCCTCTGCCAAAACGCAACTCCGAATGGTAATAACGGCTGAAAACGCAAAACACCCGCAGACAATTGTCTGCTGATGTTTTATATAGACTTAACCCAAATAAGGAGAAAATCAAGATTAATTTGCGGCGCCTTGTCTGTCCGCCGCCTGTTCATCGTTTTCGCGAATTTCCACACGCCGTATCTTTCCGCTTATGGTTTTCGGAAGCTCATCGGAAAATTCAACTATTCTGGGATATTTATACGCCGCCGTCTGCTCCTTGACAAAGCTCTGAAGCTCTTTTTTCAATTCATCTCCCGCCGACTGTTTGTATTCTTCAGTCAGCACAACAGTCGCTTTGACCACAACGCCGCGAACGGGATCGGGCACTCCTGTTACAGCACATTCTAAAACAGCGGGATGCTTAATAAGCGCGCTCTCAACTTCAAACGGGCTTATTTTGTATCCGCTCGATTTGATGATGTCGTCCATGCGTCCGATAAATTTATAATAGCCATCGCTGTCCTTCACCGCAACGTCGCCGGTGTGGTATACACCATTCTCCCACGCCTTACTGTAGAGCTCCGGGTTATTGTAATACTCGGTGAAAATGCCGTAAGTCGGGCGTTCCTTCCTCGGAACGATAATGATTTCCCCCTCTTCATCCACGCCGCACTCGCTGCCGTCGGGCTTAATAAGACGAACGTCGTAAAACGGAGACGGTTTACCCATATAACCCGCCTTGGGCTTATCGGTGGTCAAAGTTCCTATAATCAGCACCGACTCAGTCTGACCGTAGCCCTCCATCAGACTAAGCCCGGTTTTTTCTTTAAACAGCTTATGCACCTGGGCATTTAACGCTTCGCCCGCATTGCTGGCATGCGTAAGACAGGTCAAGTCATAATTTTCCAAGCCGTTCTTGACCAAAAAACGATAAATAGTAGGCGGAGCGCAAAAGGTAGTAACCCTGTATTTGCTTATCAATTCCATAAGATCCGGGGCGGAAAATCTGTCGAAATCATATACCATGACAGCCGATTCGCACAGCCATTGACCATAGATTTTCCCCCAGGACGCCTTGCCCCAGCCGGTTTCGGAAACTGTCAGATGAAGCCCGCCGTCTTGTACCGCCTGCCAGTGCTTCGCGGTTATGATATGAGCAAGGCTATAGGTATGACTGTGCACCACCGCTTTGGGATACCCAGTGGTTCCCGAAGAAAAATACAGCAAGAATGGCTCGTCCTTTTGAGTTTGGATGCGCTCCATGGTGTCGCTCGATTTATCGATAAGCTCGGTAAGATTCTCAAAGCCGCTTCGGTTTTCACGCACAATAAACAGATGTTCAAGTGTATCACAGGTTTCGGATGCCGCATAAACGTGCTCGGAAACGTTTCCATCAGGCGTGCATATAACCGCTTTGACGTTCACGCTTTTAATGCGGTATTCAATGTCAGATGCGGAAAGCATATTTGTAGCGGGGATAGCTATCGCGCCCAGCTTATGAAGCGCTGTGATAACGAACCAATATTCATAATGGCGCTTTAAAATCAGCATGACTCTGTCGCCCTTTTTAATTCCGCTCGCTTTAAGAGCGTTAGCCGCTTTATTCGACATACGCGAAATGTCGGAAAATGTGAAAACTCTTTCCTCGCCCTTTGTGTTGCACCACACAAGCGCACGCTTTTCCGGCGTGCGGCGGGCTATCTCATCCACCACGTCATAACCGAAATTATAGTTTTCAGGCGGAGTAAGTTCAAAATCTATAAGCGCATTACCCTCGTCAAATGTTTCCTTGCAAAATTTCTCATACACTGCCATAAAAATTCTCCCTTTAATATAATAGCTGTACATAGAACTCCATTGGGTCCATATTCGGCTATTTGAAATAAAATTTCACTTTTTTATTAGTATGTCAATATTATAAAATTATAATATAATATTGTAAATCATTTTTCTTGATATTTATAATATATTTTAAAATAATCAAAATCATGCTGATGTTTGCCATTATACAGCGTATTTATTTCCTAAATAATTGGAAAATATTTATAAATTATTAAATCATCCCGCAACACAACATCACGAATGAGCAGTCTTCCCAATTTTATTATGGCGCAAAAAAAGATCAGCCCGAACGCAAGTTCATGTAAACACAAAAGAACATAAACGTTCGGGCTGATCCTGTTTTATAATCAAATCATTTTCCGAATTTCCGCACACCTATATTTCATTACCGCCGCTCTGGATTTTTGCAGCTGTAACAGTGTTTTTCATCAGCATGGCTATAGTCATCGGACCCACTCCGCCCGGCACCGGCGTTATGGCTCCCGCGACCTTCTGCGCCGATTCAAAATCCACGTCGCCGCACAGTTTACCGTTTTCGTCCCGGTTCATGCCGACGTCGATAACGCACGCACCTGACTTTATCATATCCCCGGTTATCATCTTTGCTTTACCGACCGCTGCAACAAGAATATCCGCGTTTTTGCAGATTTCCGAAAGATTCTCAGTACGCGAATGGCAGATGGTCACCGTACCGTTTTGATGTAAAAGCAGCATTGCCATCGGCTTGCCGACGATGTTGCTTCTTCCCACTACAACGCAGCTTTTGCCTTCGATATCAACGCCTGCCGAATGGATAAGCTCAATACAGCCCGCGGGAGTGCAGGGCAGAAACTCAAAATCACCAATCATAATTTTACCGACGTTAACCGCGTGAAAGGCGTCAACATCTTTAACAGGCGATATCGTTTCGACGATTTTGTGTTCGTCTATATGCCCGGGAACGGGCGACTGAACAAGTATGCCGTTGATTTTAGGATCGGCGTTGAGCTTTTTGACAAGCTTTAAAAGCTCCTGCTCGGTGGTATCGGTGCCGAGCGCGTATTCCTCTGAATAAATTCCGACTTCGGAGCATGCTTTTTTCTTGTTGTTGACATATATTCTGGAAGCGGGATCGTCGCCGACGATAACCACTGCAAGTCCCGGATATATGCCGTTTTGTTTAAGCGCTTGAACCTCTTTTGCAACCTCTGCTTTAACCTTTGCCGCAACCGCTTTTCCGTCAATTATCGCCGCCATACTCGTCCTCCGATTGAAAAACTTCGTCAAATTCTGTTTGTTCTTCCTCTATGCCCAAGGTGTTTGCCTGCTCATCGGCGTCAATATGCTCCGAGCAGTCGGAGCTTCCGCCGTCTTCATACTCAGGCAAAGCTTTTTTCGCCTTTTTTCTTTGTTCTTTCTGAGCAAGCAATTCCTTGCTTTCCTCAGTGTCAACATAAAGCGGCGCGGGATCGGATTTTCGCTGAATATACATTATTATCATCGCCGCGGCCGCCGCCACAACTATAACACCCGACACAAGCTGTGAAACGCGGAACGGACCGGCATAAAGCGAATCGGTCCTCAATCCCTCGACAAAAAACCGCTCCGCACCGTACCAAATACCGTACATCAAAAAAATCTGACCATCGTATTTTCTGTGCCTGAAATATAAATTTACAAGTACAAATCCAAGCAGGCACCAAAGCGATTCATATAAAAACGTCGGATGCACGGTTAGCACACCGTCAACAGGAACAGCGTAATTATCCGCAAGCGCTGCGGAAATCGTATCGCTCGCCATTCCCCAAGGAAGCGTGGTCGGGGAGCCGTACGCTTCGACATTGACAAAATTCGCCCATCGGCCTATTCCCTGACCGAGCAAAAAGCCCATCGCTGCAATATCGAGCATCGGCAGTATCTTTACCTTTCTTATTTTGCACATAAGTATTCCCGCGGCAACGGCGAAAATCAGCCCGCCGTACACTGCAAGCCCGCCCTCGCGTATATCGAATATTTTTAAAAGCTCATCCTTGTAATCATCAAGCTTAAACAAGACGTAATATAATCTTGCGCCGATAATGCCGCCGATAAATCCGACAATTATAACGTCGATGACCCTGTCGGAGTCCAGACCTACTTTTTTTGCCCTTAAAAGTCCGAATACGACCGCCAGCGCAAACGCAGCCGCGATTATAACGCCGTACCAATAAATTTCAATTCCGAAAATCGTGAAAGCGACGTTGTTGATGTCAAAGCTCAACCCCAAATTCGGAAAGCTGACTGTATTTGTCATTTCTGCCACATCCTGTCTTATTAAAATTTGTCCTTTTTCGGCAAGGCTAGCTGTTCGGCATGATGACCGAAAGCGCCGATTTGCCGACGTCAAAGCTGCGCGATAGGTATTCGTTTAACTCATCAAGCGTTATTTTTGCCGCCGCCTCAATTGTATCATAAACGCTTACGTCTGAAAAGTGCGAATTGACCAAAGCCCCCGCAACATTTTCAACGCTGTTGAAGCGTCTGACATTTCGACCGTAAATGAGCTTTTTGACCCGCTCGAACTCCTCTGCGCAAACCCCGGAGCTTTTCAGCTTCTCCGCTTCCTGCTTAATTTTTTCATATACCGTTTGAGGCGATTTGGATTCTCCCTCGATCATTTCCGCAAAGCACCCTCTGACGGACAGCACCTCAGTGTCAAACGAGTTGTTTATAAGCCCCGAGTCATACAGCTCGCGGTACAATCCGCTTCCCTCTCCCGCGATAAGTTCCAAAAGCATTTCGGACATTATCTCGTTTTTACAAAGCATTTCTCCCTCGGCAGGCTTTTCCTTAAATCCGATGCAGAACATCGGAACCGAAACCGCAAGCTTCTGTGAAACAAAACTTTCGCCGATTTCCTCCGGCTCGTTTATACTTTTTCGCTTTATATCAAGCTTTTCAGCGGGCTTTAATATCTCGTCCGCCGCCGATAAAGCCTCCTGCGGGTCGAAGTTGCCCGAAACCGCCAGAACCATATTGTGAAGATTGTAAAACACGCCGTAAATATCGTAAAGTATTTTGTCGTCAATGTCCGCGATAGTCTCAACTGTTCCGGCGATATCCTTGCGTATAGGATGGTTTTTATACAGCGCGCCCAGCATATTAAACATGACGCGCCAGTTCGGATCGTCGTCATACATCCGTATTTCCTGACCGATTATACCCTGTTCCTTTTGCACTGTTTGTGCTGTGAAATAAGGCTGCGACACAAACGAAAGCAACGCTTTTATAGACTCGGAAAAATTGTCTGTCGTTGAGAACAAATAACAGGTTCTGTCAAAGCTCGTATAGGCGTTGGCGCTCGCTCCTGTTTTCGCGAAAAGCTCAAATGCGTCGCCGTCTTCGTTTTCAAACATCTTGTGTTCGAGAAAGTGCGCCGTTCCGTCCGGCACGCTTACGTCCCTGTTTCCCAGTGAAAACCCGTTGTCGATCGAGCCGAATTTTGTTCCGAAAAGCGCGTAAGCCGAGCTGTAGCCGCTCATCGGATATAAAAGTATCGTAAGACCTGAGCTGTGCTCAACCCTGTAATATTTCTCGTTTAATCTTTCGTTATAAATCTTTTCCATACTTCGATTATTCCTTTCCGGTCAAAAGATAAACCGTATCAAGCGACAAAAGCGACGCCGCTTTAACAATGTCTTCTTTTGAAACAGCGTCGATTTTTTCAGCCTCGTCCTGCGGGTCAAATTGCGTTCCTGCTATTCTCTGACCCAAATACCACGATTCAAGCCCCGCGGCGCTGTCGCCTATAGTTTTAAAGCTGTTTTTAAGGCTCAGCTTTGTGAAGCTCAGTTCTTCATCGGATATATTTCCTTTTTTGATTTCCTCAAGCTGATTCAGAATTTCCTTCTTCGCTTTTTCAACATTGTCCGTTTCAACGCCGCTGTCCACCAAGACAACACCCTTTATCCTGTCATAACGGGCGGCGCAGTAGTAGCAAAGGCTCATCTTTTCGCGCACGTTTACAAACAGCTTTGAAACAGGCGTTCCGCCGTAAAGCGCGGTCATCACGCGCAGGGGATCGATATCATTTGGATTTTGATTTGTCTTGAATCCCAAAACAAGCTTTGACTGCGCGACTTCAAACCGATCGGTCTGAGTTTTAACCTCGTTTAAAACTTTTGCGGGAACAGAAGCTATTTCCTCTTTATAATCACGGTCGATTTTTTCAAACGCCGACTTAAAAACTTCAAGCGCCGTATCGCCGCTTTGACAGCCCACAAACATTATCTCTATTCTCGCTGTTTTAAGCGCGTTTCTATACGCGCTTAAAACGCTTTCCGCGCTCAGGCTTTCCGCCGTTTTCCTGCTTCCGAGCCTGTGCACTCCATACGGCTCTCCGCGGCCCATTATCTCCTGCGCGCGTGAAATCGCATATTCGCGTTTTTCGTTTATTTCGCTTTCAATCAAATCGATAAGATTTTGCTTTTCGACCGAGAATACATCGGGCGCAAATACGCCGTCGGGCAAGAACGGACGAAGTACTGCGCCGGCGAGTATGTTTGCCATAAGCTTTGTCATATTCTCGCCGTCGAATGCGAATTTGTCGTCAATAAACGAAACCGCGAGCGACAGCACCTGGAGATCTCCGATTTTTTTGACCGAGCCGCCGACAGCCGCTCCGTACAATCGGTCAAGCTCACGGTTAAAGCGGGTAAAATCAGGATAATCCTCGCTGCATTTTTCAAGTATATACGGCAGTATCGCGTTTTCGCTTGCAGCTTTGCCGTCAAGCTTCAAAATAAAATTAACCGATATACGGTTTGTTTTATATCTGCTGTCCGCCGCGCTGCTGAAATAAACGCCGTTTTGGATATTTTGTGTCTTTAATTGGCTTTGCATAGCTTTGCTCCTTTGCGGTTATAAATCAGTTGTATATTAGTATACCATATTATTCCGCTTAATTCCATAAAAAATTATTAAGCGTCTGTATTTTGCGCATTAAAACAGCTGCAAAAATCAAAAAATCATTATTTTTATATTGACAAAACCACCCCAAGCAATATATAATAACAATTACTGTTTGATAAATCCTGCTACTGTGGCTCAGTTGGTAGAGCAGCGCATTCGTAATGCGCAGGTCGTCGGTTCGAGTCCGACCAGTAGCTCCAAATTTTTCAGTTTTGAACGATGCTTCAAAGCTGTTTAAAGCACCGATAAACGCCGTAATTTCAAGGGTTTATCGGTGCTTTTCTTTTTTAGTGTATATTTCGGATATTTTTAAAATGCTGTTGGCGCTGCATTAAAACTGCATTAAACAAAAAACCCGCCGGATAGGGATTGTCCTGCCCGGCGGGTTTTTATTATCCGCTTTAAAATTGTCATTGGAGAAGCCCGTTAGCGCGATTTCTTCACTACCCCATGACAATTTTATACGCTTTGATAGCATGAAAACCGTATCTAAATTTAATTTTGAGCTATCCAACGTCTGTAATGCTTATCGCTTCTTTTATAGTCTTTTCCTTTGCCTCCATGCCGTATTTATCCACTTCGTTTTTGTTCTTTTCACCGTGAGTCAGGCAGTCCGCTCTGCCGGACGGATGCTCTGGAGCAGGAAAAGCATACGCTGGAGGACGAAA
>CAZHWR010000047.1:13454-13716 GCA_964536085.1 uncultured Oscillospiraceae bacterium | reverse complement strand
GGTCGGAAAGGTCACCCCCAAGGGCGAAACCGAGCTTACCGCCGAGGAAAGACTTTTAAGAGCGATCTTCGGTGAAAAGGCAAGAGAAGTGCGCGATACCTCTCTGCGCGTTCCCCACGGCGAATACGGAACGATTGTCGACGTAAAAGTGTTCACAAGGGAAAATTCCGACGAGTTAAACCCCGGAGTGAACATGGTCGTTCGCTGCTATATCGCGCAAAAGCGCAAAATCTCCGTCGGAGACAAAATGGCGGGCCGCCAC
>CAZHWR010000047.1:0-13444 GCA_964536085.1 uncultured Oscillospiraceae bacterium | reverse complement strand
CGGAAACAAGGGCGTTGTATCAAGGATTCTTCCGCAGGAGGATATGCCGTTTTTACCGGACGGTACTCCGCTTGACATCGTTTTGAACCCGCTGGGCGTTCCTTCCCGTATGAATATCGGTCAGGTGCTTGAAGTCCATCTCGGTATGGCTGCCAAGGCGCTCGGCTGGAAGATAATGACGCCAGTATTCGACGGCGCGCACGAATCGGATATCCGAGACTGCCTGCGCGAGGCCGGTATGCGCGAGGACGGTAAAACGATTCTTTACGACGGTCGCACGGGCGAGGCGTTCGACAACCCCGTAACCGTCGGATATATGTATTATCTTAAGCTCCACCATTTGGTTGACGATAAGATTCACGCGCGTTCAACAGGACCTTACTCTCTCGTTACTCAGCAGCCGCTCGGCGGTAAAGCCCAGTTCGGCGGACAGCGTTTCGGTGAAATGGAGGTTTGGGCGCTCGAAGCTTACGGCGCCGCCTACACTTTGCAGGAGATACTCACCGTCAAATCGGACGACGTTGTCGGCCGCGTTAAGACGTATGAGTCAATCGTCAAGGGTCAGAACGTTCCGCAGCCGGGTATCCCCGAATCATTCAAGGTGCTGATAAAAGAGCTTCAGTCGCTCGGACTTGACGTTAAGGTTTTGGATAAGGACGAAGAGGAAATCGACCTCAAGCAGACATTCGACGACGATGACGACATCGGTCTCGGAAACATCGGCGAACTCGACGGCGAGGCGTTCAGCGAGGTAGAGGTCGAGGAAGATATGAGCGGCTACAACGTTGAGGAAATAGAGCCGGAGGGAATCGAAAGCGATATGGATTTCGGCTTGGGCGATATGCTGGACGACGATTCTGTGGAATCGTTCGGCGAAGGCTCGGATGAAGAATAGGAAAGAAGGGGTCGCGAGTGGAATTTAATGTATTTGAATCAATAAAAATCGGCCTTGCATCTCCGGATCAGATTCGCGATTGGTCTTACGGCGAGGTTAAAAAGCCGGAAACCATAAACTACAGAACGCTAAAGCCGGAGCGCGACGGACTTTTCTGCGAGCGCATTTTCGGACCGACAAAGGACTGGGAATGCCACTGCGGAAAGTATAAGCGTCTGCGCTATAAGGGCAAGATATGCGACCGCTGTGGTGTCGAGGTCACACGCGCTAAGGTGCGCCGCGAGAGAATGGGTCACATCGAGCTTGCAGCGCCCGTGTCTCACATTTGGTATTTCAAAGGAATCCCGTCCAGAATGGGTCTTATTCTCGATATTTCCCCCAGACGTCTGGAGGAAGTGCTGTATTTTGCAAAATATATCGTTATCGATCCGGGCGACACAATCCTTGAAAAGGGTCAGCTGCTCACCGAACGCGAATATGCGGATATGCGCGAAAAATATGAGGATGATTTTAAAGCCGGAATGGGAGCCGAGGCCATAAAAGAGCTTTTGAAAGAGCTTGACCTTGACAAAATTTCCAAGGAGCTCAAGGATGAACTCAAAGACGCTTCGGGTCAAAAGCAGATAAGAATTCACAAACGTTTAGAGGTCGTTGAAGCATTCAGACAGTCGGGCAACAAGCCCGAGTGGATGGTTATGGATGTTGTACCCGTTATCCCGCCTGACCTGCGCCCGATGGTGCAGCTCGACGGCGGACGGTTTGCAACCTCCGACCTGAACGACCTTTACCGCAGAGTTATAAACAGAAACAACCGCTTAAAAAGACTGCTGGAGCTCAATGCGCCGGACATCATCGTACGCAACGAGAAGAGGATGCTTCAGGAATCGGTTGACGCGCTTATTGACAACGGCAGGCGCGGCCGCCCGGTAACAGGTCCCAACAACCGCCCCTTAAAATCCCTGTCGGATATGCTTAAAGGTAAGCAGGGTCGTTTCCGTCAGAACCTTTTGGGAAAACGTGTGGACTATTCCGGACGTTCGGTTATCGTCGTAGGACCCGAACTCAAAATGTACCAGTGCGGTCTGCCTAAGGAAATGGCGCTGGAGCTGTTTAAGCCGTTCGTTATGAAGCGGCTGGTCGAAACCGGCGCTTCCAACAATATAAAGAGCGCGCGCAAGATGGTCGAGCGCGCAAAGCCCGAGGTATGGGACGCGCTTGAAACTGTTATCAAGGATCATCCTGTGCTGTTAAACCGCGCGCCGACGCTTCACCGCCTTGGTATTCAGGCGTTCGAGCCGGTGCTGGTAGAGGGCAGGGCGTTAAAGCTTCATCCGCTGGTTTGTACCGCGTATAACGCCGACTTCGACGGCGACCAGATGGCTGTTCACGTTCCGCTTTCGGCGGAAGCGCAGGCGGAAGCGCGATTTTTGATGCTTGCCGCCAACAACCTGTTAAAGCCGTCCGACGGCCGCCCTGTGACCGTTCCCACGCAGGACATGGTTCTCGGTTCGTACTATTTAACGCTCGATAAACAGGGCGAAAAGGGCGAGGGAAAAGTATTCCGCGACGTCAATGAGGCGATAATGGCCTATCAGGAGGGTCTTGTTTCGCTTCAGGCGGCTATCAAGGTCCGCGTTTCAAAGATGATCGGAGATAAGAAGGCTTCAAAAATCATCGACGCAACCGTCGGAAAGCTTATATTCAATGATCCTATTCCGCAGGACCTTGGCTTTGTTGACAGAACAAACAGCGAAAACCAGTTCGATCTTGAAATCAACTTCAACGTCGGCAAAAAGCAGCTCGGTCAGATTATCGAGCGCTGCATAAAGGCTCACGGAACGGCAAAAACAGCCGAGGTACTTGACAAGATAAAAGCACAGGGCCTTAAATATTCCACAAAAAGCGCAATAACCGTCGCAGTAAGCGACGCTGTTATTCCTCCGCAGAAGAAAGACTTGCTCTCGCAGGCGGATGAAAGCGTTCAGAAGATAAATAAGCAGTTTAAGCGCGGTCTTATTTCCGAGGAGGAAAGAAAAGACCTTGTTATCAAAACATGGGATAAAACCACAAAGCTCGTTTCAGACGCGCTTACCGACAACCTCGATCCCTATAACCCCATCTGCATGATGGCGGATTCGGGAGCGCGCGGAAGCATAAATCAGATAAGGCAGCTCGCCGGTATGCGCGGACTTATCGCAAACACTGCGGGTACGACTATCGAAATCCCGATTAAATCCAACTACCGAGAGGGTCTTAATATACTTGAATACTTCATATCCTCCCGCGGAGCGCGTAAAGGTCTTGCCGACACGGCGCTCAGAACGGCGGACTCTGGATACCTCACGCGACGTTTGGTCGACGTTTCGCAGGATGTTATCATCCGACAGGACGACTGCGGAAGCGACAAGGGAATTGAGATTTACTCTATCAAAGAGGGCAACGAGCTTATCGAGCCGCTTTCAGAGCGTTTGCTCGGACGTTATCTTGTTCACGATTTCGTCGATGAGAAAACAGGTGACGTTTTGGTATCGAAGAACAAGCTGATGGACGAAAACGATGCGAAGATTATCACCGACGCGGGTGTTGAAAGGATCGAAATCCGTTCGACTCTTAACTGCCAGAGCAAGCACGGCATATGCGCCAAGTGCTACGGTGCCAACCTTGCAAACGGCAAGGAGGTCGCCGTCGGCGAGGCGGTTGGTATCATCGCGGCTCAGTCGATAGGAGAACCCGGAACGCAGCTCACGATGCGTACGTTCCACACCGGCGGTATTGCGTCCGCTGAAGATATCACTCAGGGTCTGCCCCGCGTTGAAGAGCTGTTTGAGGGCAGACGGCCCAAGAACTCAGCTATCATAACCGAAATCAGCGGTAAGGTGCGGTTTGAGGAAATCAAGCGCACTCAGCATGCAGTTATTACAAGTGAGGACGGCGATGAAAAATCCTACACTATTCCCTACGGCTTCCGTCTTAAAGTTGCCGAGGGTGATTACGTCACAGCAGGCGATTCGCTCACTGAAGGCTCTGTAAATCCGCACGATGTTCTTGCCGTCAAGGGCGAGGAAGAAGTGCAAAACTACCTTATTTCCGAAGTTCAGAAGGTTTACCGTATGCAGGGTGTTGACATAAACGACAAGCATATTGAGGTCATTGTTCGTCAGATGCTGCGCAAGGTAAGAGTTGACGAACCCGGCGATTCGGGTCTGCTCACAGGAGCTCTGGTCGATAGGGTCGAGGTTCTGCACATCAACAAGGATATCGAACGCCGAATCGAGGCGGGCGAAAAAGAGCTTCAGAAAGCAACTTATATCCCCGTTTTGCTTGGTATCACAAAAGCTTCACTTGCAACCGACAGCTTTTTGTCCGCGGCTTCGTTCCAGGAGACTACAAGGGTTCTCACCGAGGCGGCAATCAAGGGCAAGGTTGATCCGCTTCAGGGACTTAAGGAAAACGTTATCATCGGAAAACTGCTTCCTGCCGGTACCGGCATGAAGTGCTACCGCGAAGTGGACGTTGTTCCCGCAAAGCCGAAGCATCCCGACCAGTCTGCCGCGGTATAATCGGGCAATAAAATAAGTTTATTCCTCTGTTCACCGCAACAGTTTTTGTATCGGTGTAATCAGAGAATCGTAAAAAAGCAAGTAACCGAAAGGCGTATGCCTTTCGGTTACTTGCTTTTTTAAAGACTATTCTGCGATACGTACACAATCACATAGCTGCTAAAAAATGCAGCCGTTTTAAAGACGATATCAGCGTCGGTATGCGGCGTATCATTTTTCAAAACCATTCTTGATGTCCGCAATCGCTTTTGCAATGTCCGTGTCGATGCAAATCGACTGTTTTTTAAGCTCCCGCGGACAATATGCTTCGTCCTTGTTGATACATGCGTAAAAGGATTTTGGGTTTTTCGCCGTCATCTGCCAAAAGGGATATTTAATGATGACCGGGGTATTGGTTCCTACGCCAAGCTCCAGATAAAGAATATGCAGATTTTTATGGCGGCGCACAAAGTCGTCATACCGGTTTGCTGCTGCGTACCATCCCTCATCCTGTACAAATGTGCCGTCACTGCGCAGGTTCATGGTCATCGGCTCGCCGCAGAGCGGACATTTAGGTATAAGCTCGGTTGGGATACGCATACTGTTCTGTTTGGCAATCATGCTGCGGACGGCGTCTTCGTTGTCGTATGTTTCCTGATGACAGGGCTTTGAGCACTGCCACAGTCCGTAATCACCCTGCATGTAAAACAAGCGCTTTTTATCAAAACCCGCCAGTTGGAACTGGTGGTCAACATTGGTGGTAAGAACAAAATAATCCTTATCCTTTACCAGTTCCAATAAATCCGTATACGGTTTTCCGACGGGCAGGTCGTAGCGGTTGTAATAAATATGGCGGCTCCACCACGCCCAGTATTCTTCAAGCGTCTCAAACGGATAAAAGCCGCCGGAATAAATATCGTTGATGCCGTACTTTTCGTGGAAGTCCGAAAAATATTTATAAAACCGTTCGCCGGAATAAGTCAGTCCCGCAGATGCGGACATACCCGCTCCCGCACCGATCAAAACCGCGTCGGATTCTTTGATGGTTTCCCGAAGCTTCTTTATGTTATCCGAGTAGTTCCCTGTAGATGTGCAGATCGAGTTGTTTAAAAACATTGAATATCACCTTCATTTTGCTATGGGTTTTCGCTTTATGCTCCTTTACTGTGGTAACTGCGATTTTTGCCGCGGCTTCGTTTGGAAAATGGAATTCGCCGGTGGAAATGCAGCAAAAGGCAATACTTTTTATTCCGTTTTGTTCCGCCAGTTCCAAACAGGAGCTGTAGCAGGAGGCAAGGAGCGCTTTGTCCTTATTTGTCAGTCTGCCTTGAACAATCGGACCAACCGTATGCAGCACATACTTGCAGGGCAGGTTGTAGGCGGGCGTGATTTTTGCCTTTCCCGTGGGTTCCTCATGCCTCTGTTCTTTCATTAAATCAGCGCAGGCGGCGCGCAGCTGCACGCCCGAAAATGTGTGTATCGCGTTGTCTATACAGCCGTGGCAGGGGTAAAAGCATCCGAGCATTTGACTGTTTGCCGCGTTGACTATGGCGTCGCACTTCAGAGTTGTAATGTCGCCCTGCCAAAGGTATAAATTGTCTTCTACCGGCGTTAGATCCGCAATATCTGTAATACCCTTTTCCGCCGTTATCGTTTGCAAATATTCGTCCTGCACTCTTATAAATTCATCGGTAACAGGCCTCGGCATGCGAACGTTGAACAGTGAGCGAAGCAGACTTTTTTGCTCCGAGGCGTTTGTCGGAATATCGGTATTGCGGTATTCCGTCTGTTCATTGAGCAGTTCCTTTATTAAATATAATCGTCTTTCAGTCTGTGTCATAACTGTACCATCCCTTTACGATATATGAAGCGGACTAAAGAAAATCCTCGCAGATGCATCGTCACATATGGTTTTTACTGTATGACGAATCTTATATGCGGGGATGACATTGAAATTATACTGTTGTTTTCAAGCGGCGTGTGATTGAAATACTACTTTCTTACCACGCTGATACGCTGCTGAATGTGATTGCCCCAACATAAAGCAGGCTAACGCCGTCGGAAATGAAGAATTGAAGCAATTTTTTGTCCAGTGCTGCGGATAATCATCATATAGGCGTTCTGAACATTGGTGACGTCGGTCGTTAAGCGGGTGACCAAAGAGGACGTCAGAAACTTGTCGATATTTTCAAACGAGAACTTCTGAATGCTGTGAAACATATCCTCTCTGAGATTTTTAGCGAGCCCGCAGGAGACCGTGGCGCAGGCGGAGCCTGCGAATGCGCCGAAAATCAAAGACAATACGACCATAATGACGAGAACGATACCGTAGCGGATTATCATGCTGAGTTCGCATCCGGCGTTCATTTGGTTCACGAGATTCGCAATAATAAACGGAATAATGCATTCCATTACTACCCCAACGATACGAATATCGGTGTTGCAACGGAGGCTTTTTTATATTCCCGTATACTCTTTAACAATTCTTTTATCATATTGTCGTATCATTCCTTTCCGGATTCAGCAACCGTTTTTCTTTTTTATGACTATCAGATAAATTATAAACAGTACCGCCGCCGTGAAATTTTCGGTGATCGGCTGACTTATCACGATACTGCTGATATTAAACAAATTTGACAGTATTATCATGACGGGTGTGAGCAGAAAGCCCTTGTTTATAATTGTGTTTGCCATAGATATTTTCCACCTGCCGATAGACTGAAACGCCGCGTTGAACAGCTCGATAAGGCCGAAGCCGATAATGCAAAAGATCCAAACGCGCTGATGAGATCGTACCGCTGCTTCATGGAAAATGGGAGCTGCAAATCATGTTGGAGGTAGTCAGGGCGGACGTTCTTCGGTTTGGCGAATATAAAAAACGGCTTAACGGCATCACAAACAGCGTGCTGACAGCGGCACTGCGCAATTTATAGTCGTGGGGTCTGATATCACGCACACAATATAATGAAATACCTCCTCGCGTGGAATACACCCCTACCAAAAAAAGGGAAAAGCCTGTTGCCGGTCTGTTATGAGATTATCAAATGGGAATCTGAAAACACCTTGGAAGGCTCCGATACGGATAACGGTGTAGTGCAGCTTAACCCTTTTTATTGATTTTGTTGTACTTTGCGTTTCCGCCGTGCCGGTTAGCGCCAGTTGTCTGTTTTGATTATAGTGTCGGTATCAGACGGAGGGACGCTGAATTTCGCCTTGTAGGCTCTGTAAAACGACGAATAGTCCCCAAAGCCGCACGAGTGCGACGCATGTATAGCTGATTCGCCGTTTAAAATCTGCTGTCGTGCGGCGACCAGACGCTTAGTTTTGATATAATCAAAAACAGTTGTTTCAGTGCGTTCTTTGAAAATGCGGCATATCTGGGATTTACTCATAAACGTTTCGTTCACAAGCGTTTCGAGCGTTATATGATCAAAAATGTGCGAGTTTATATAGTTTAAGATAAAATGAAATTTGTTTTCCTCAATGTCCGATTTGCTCACAAGCTTTTTCATTGAGAACGCTTCGCGGACGGACAGCAGCAGGGGGAACAAATTTGCAACGATGTTCACGCGGTTTTCTGTGTGGTCGCGGTAATCGAAGCTCATTTTTCTTAAAAATTCAAATATCATTCCCGTGTTGGCGTCGCGCGTGTAGCACACGTTATTGTATCCGAGCTCGCGTTCGGTAAAAGGACGGGTAAGCTGAGTTCCGACGTCCACCGAGTTTATAAGCTCGGGGCGGAAGTGCAAAACCAGCCGTTCAAACGGCTTGTCAGAGTCGATGTGAAGAATGTGCGCTTCGGAAACCGTATTTATCATAATGCTTCCGGGCCGAAGCTGGTGCTTGATACCCTCGATAACGCAGCAGCCCGAGCCGGTAAGTATACCCATTATTTCAAATTCCTGATGGATGTGCAAGTCGAATTCGCTTTGACTGGGCACGGCGCTCAGCCTGTGATGAAAGTGCAGATCCGAATCGTCAAAGTGCAGCATAGAATCAATCCTAATTTCATATAATTTAATTTATTGTAGCATATAATGAGAATATTTGCAATGTTTTTTAAATGCCTCTGCAATTGTATTTTTTTGTGCAACACGTTAAAATTAAATTAGATAAACGTGGCCATTTTATTAAATAATATGTGTTTTATCAGGGAGGAATCAGCTAATGAAAAGGATTATAAGCACATTGCTGACATTGGCATTATTTATATCTGCATTGCCGCAATTGACGCTTTCGGCGTTTGCCGACGAAATCGCGCTGCCGGATGTGATAGAAATAGCGCTTGATCAGATGACAGTCGACAATGGTGATATTTGGTATACTTTTGACAATTCTGTCGGAACAACTGTAGTGCAGACTGAAGTCGCAGGGCCAAAAGACTCGGTTGAGCTTTCGGGAACGTTCGTACCGAACGGCGGAGCTGTGGGCGGTGCGCTGAGCTTTAACGGTACGAGCGATTACGTTAAGGTTAATAACGACGATAAGCCGTCCACAGGAACATTACACGGCTCGTATTCCGAATACTCGGTGTCTTTCTGGTTTAATCCCCAACGGCTCGATGGTATCCAGATGCTGTACATACAGGGCGACCCGGCTAATGAAACGGGTGTTGCGGTAAGGCTTAATGGAACCGCGCTTGAAGCTTCGGTTTCCGCCAAAGCGGGCGACCCGACTGTAATGGACTCAGTGGACGTAAGCGGGTATCTGAATGAATGGGTACATGTTGCGTTTACATTTGCAAACGGCAGTGCAAAGCTGTATGTCAACGCGGAGCTTAAATCGGAAAAAACGGTTTCCGCCAACACTATCGCGGCGATATATTCCGGGGCTTCTATCGGAAAAGCCCTGTTTGCCGACGGCTTCGGCGCGACAGGCGACTGCGGACAGTATTTTCAAGGTATGATCGACGACTACCGCGTTTATAAATCTGCGATAGTACCAAGAATAAAAATTCAAAGCTATTCAGGCGTTGACGATATCGTGGTTTCAAAGGGAACGGCTCAAGAGGAACTTGAACTTCCGACTGAGGTGACCGCTAATCTCTCAAAGACCCTGACGGTTGCGGTCAGCGTCAATAGCTGGTCAAGCTCCCCCGAGTACGACCCGCAGACCGAGGATACATATGTATTCACCGCAAGCGCGGATGTTCCGGGTGATCTTTACGCCGCTTCGCTTCCGCAGATAACGGTGACGGTCGGCAAATCGGATCCCGATGTTGACTCGGCGGTGGTTTCCGCGAGAAACGCGCTTGAGGAGCTTACACTGCGCGACGATACCTCCAAGGAGGACGTTATTTCGGCAATCATTCAGGAAATTGCAAATGAAAATGTGAGCGTTTCGGAGGGCGCGCTTGAATATTCAGCGTCAAGCGCGGATGCCGAAGGATATATCAAAGGAACGGTACAAATCAAAAAGGACGACGTTACACGCAGCGTTACGGTCGACGTCGTTCTGCCGCGCACGGGCGACATACTCGGAACCGTTTCGCTGATGAGTGCAGCGAGAAAAAATCATTATATACGTGACAACGGCTCAGGCGCGGATATTTATTATAACGTCGCGTCTCAGGACAGAAGCTTTGTAAGAAAATCAGGGCTTGCCGATTCAAACGGAGTTTCGTTCAGGCTTGCGGGCACGCAAAGGTATTTGCAGGCGTCAAACGGCAAGCTGATAATAGACGCCGCCGTGACTGATGAGCAGAAGCAAGCGGCGACATTCTATGCGTCGGACGGCGAACAGCCTGTCTGGGCGGAGGTTTACGACGGATTTTTTGAAAAATACGCGACCTATGCCGACAGCACGCAGTTTATAAAAGCAAATATATCGGATAATACACTTTACATCGGTGCAATAGACGATACGGATAAAGCGGACAGGCTTTCCGCTTCATTCAAAAAAACCGCGGATAACACCGACGTTATCGAAAACCTGCGCGGAGCGGTGTATTACCCCTCGTATTCATACAACGGAGCGCAGTTTTTTAAATTCTATGATTCCGCGATAATCGAGCGCGATATGCAGTACGCCGAAAGTCTCGGTATAAACGCGTTCAGGATTTGGGTCAGCTATGAATACTGGCTTGAAGATTCAGAGCATTTCAAAAAAGCTTATGATGATTTTTTGAGTCTTGCGGACAAATACGGAATAAAGATCCTGGTTTCTCTGTTCGAGGGCTGCAGTGTAGACAATGATTATAATGTCAGGGACTATTCCGCGTCCTACAGCGTAACGTCGCCTTCAGCGGCAATCTATGATAATCAGTCGCGTTGGAACGAGCCGAAAGAATTTATCGACTGGTTCATGCAGTATTATAAGGACGACACCCGTCAGATGGCTATCGAGGTATACAACGAGCCGTGGGGAACACGGGAAAATCTTGCGGCGGAGCTTTTGAAATACATTGTGACAAAGCAGGGCAGGGTTGCGATATCGCTTGGTACCGCGCCGTCGGGCGACGGACTTCATTCGATAGCCTATTCGGTAAAAGAGGGCGTCGATATAATCCAGTATCACGCAAACTTCCCGGCAAATACAACTGATTTTGCAACCAACGCAAAAACGAAAATGAGCGAGGCTGCCAATTATAATCTTCCGCTTTACTGCACAGAGGTGCAGTGGGTAGGAGGTCCGTCCAATCCTTATGATTCGCATTATGAAAATCTTGCTCCGACCTGTAACGAGCTTTCCGAAACCGGAAAATGGGCTCCGTTTTACTGGACGCTGATGGTGCATCCGTGCTATCTGCCGGAAAACAGGCAATATAAGCTCACAAACGGAATCTTCCAGGAGGACGGAAGCGTTTGGAGCGTTGCCTCCGCGGCGGCAATTGCTCCCGAGGCGGATACGAGCGGTCTTACAGAAAATAAGGCGGATCCATATACTCAGTATTACTACTCGTATACCTACAGCGACAATTTCATAGATAATCACGGCTATAAATGGACACTCGACGATACATTCGAGGTTGACAATGAACAGCTTTCGGGCGTCGGCACGGCTATTGCCGATTTAACAAAGTTTGAGAACTTTGCAGCTACGCTGGATATCACCGGAACGAGCGCCGGACTTTTATTCCGTGCCGAGGATAAGGACAACGGCTTATACGCCGAGATAACCGACGGCACGCTTGCGCTCTGCAAGCTTGTAAACGGCGTGAAAACTCTGCTCGCGCAACAGACTGTCGAGCCGCAGGAATCCTGCACGCTCAAAGTCACGGCAAACGGCTCAAAAATAACGGCGGGTGTTGGCGACGCGAGCGTCGAGATATCGAACGGCGATTATACTGGCGGGCTGATAGGTCTGCGCGCGGAGTCCGAAGCCGTGTTTGACAATCTGCTGGTTTCAGCGGCGGAAGTAGAGGAGCCTGTCCCGACGTCTCCCGAAAATCTCACTGTTGTAAGAACGGATAACGGTGTTAAACTCCTGTGGAACGAGGTTTCCTCCGCGGACAGCTACATTGTTTTAAGGGCGGAGGATGAAAACGGAGAATATACTCAGATTGCGCAGGATATCACTGAGGCAGGATATACAGATGAGTCCGCGCTTTCCGATAAAATATATTATTATTGCGTTGCGGCCGTCAATCAAAACGGCACGTCACTTGTGTCAAAGGTGGTCAAGTGCCTTGAGTCGCCGGCTGTCGGAGCGACGGTAAAAATGCCCGAATTCACATCGTCAAACGGACTTGTATGGTATAAGTTCGACGAAGCCGAGGGTAGCGCAAAAGCGTCGTCATCTGTTGTAAGCAGCCAGAGCGCTGTGCTCAGCGGAACGTTTTTACCCGCAAGCGGATTGAACAACGGAGCGATTCTGTTCGACGGTGCAAACGATTATGTTCAAATCAACGCCGCGAATACAACTACGGGACTTTTGCACGACGGCTTTACAAAACGCAGCTTTTCGTTCTATATGTGCCCGTTCTCACTGGAAGGCAAACAGATGCTGATGAAAATAGGCGGAGACCTAAACGGCATCGCGGTGAGAATAAACGACGGTATGCTAGAGGTCGCCGTGGCGCACGGTTCGTCAGACGACGCCTCCACGCAATACATCGCCGACAACATTGAGTTGGGCGACGAATATATCAACCGCTGGACGCATGTCGCCATAGTGTTCGATACGGGAACTGTATCGGTCTATTTGGATGGCGAGCTTGTTTCTCAGGGAAAAGCTAATTCCACCTCGCTTGCAGCCGCGTCAAGAGCGTCTTATCTCGGAGCGTGCGGCGACAGCGTGAGCGCTTTCAGAGATACTGCGGGTACGCAGAATTTCAATGGCTTGATGGACGATTTCAAGGTGTATAATGACGCGTCTGTTCCCACGGTCGCGGCAGGAACCGCTGAGGCGGTCACGGCAACCCCCGGATCGGGAGAGGTGAGCGTAGGGACTGAGATTACGCTTTCGACAGCCACACAGGGCGCATATATAATGTATTCGCTTAACAGCGGAAAAACGTGGCAAAAGTATTCTTCACCGATTAAGCTTACGTCGCTTCCGGCAACAATACAGGCGTATGCCACTGCGGATGATTTGATATCAAGTGAGATAACTGAGTTCACCTATACCGCGGCTAAAACAGATGATGTAAGCAGTAATAACACCGGCGGAACAACGACCACTACTCCCACGGTAACCAACGGCACACAGGTAGTAAACGGCAAGACGGTGCTGTATGTAAACGGTAAGCAGGTGACCGGTACAAAGGTAGTAACCGTATCGGGTAAAACATACGCTGTAGTAGGCGGATATGTTAAGACAGGCAAAAAGCAGGTCGTTAAAATAAAAAGCTTATACTACATCGTAAACGCTAGCGGAGTAGTACAGAAAGGCACAAAGAACAAGCTTATCAAGGTGGGAACAAAATCCTACGTTGTAAACAAAAACGGAGTAGTTCAGAGAAAAGCAAGCGGAAATAAGCTTGTCAAGGTCGGAACTAAGTCGTACATAGTCAACAAGCTTGGAGTTGTGCAGAAGGGCAGCAAGAACAAGCTTGTCAAGATTGGCAAGA
>CAZHWR010000046.1:0-13977 GCA_964536085.1 uncultured Oscillospiraceae bacterium | reverse complement strand
ATACACCGAGGTTTCAGGATCTGCTGGGAACAGGGGAGCAGTTCGGGTTAGATTGAACTACGCAGTGTACAAAACTCTTCGGACGGTCTGGCACAGGCGTTTATTATCGGCGAAGAGTTTGTGGGGACAGACTGTGTAGCCATGGTTCTTGGTGACAATATCTTTGCCGGGCATGGGCTTAATAGAAGGTTAAGAGCCGCTGTGGAAAATGCAGAAAACGGTAGAGGAGCGACGGTGTTCGGATATTTTGTGGACGATCCGGAGCGCTTTGGCCTCGTAGAATTTGACCAGAACGGGAAAGCAATTAGCATCAATGACGTGTGCCTTCTTGAAATCAGCCGAATGAGAGAAGCTTATGAAAGCCGAGTAAAATCGATAGGCTTTTTCGGGCATCATTTGGGAATTGCGGTTGATGTAGCCGCTTATACACTCGGTACAAATGTAATTGAACGTCATTATTGAAATGTATAATAGAGTATCAGTTTATTGAATATATGTCAAAAGACTAAGACATTTCACATAAATAGGGAATTAGCTTTATATAACTAATTCCCTTTCAGCACTTGGTAAATATATGACAGGATTAAATGGTGCTGATGCAGCGTCATTGGTCAAAGAGCCGGCAAAAATTGTTACGAAATGCTGCGGCGGGGAAGGAGTAATCAGAGAAATAGCAGATAAAATAATAGAGCAAAACAAGTTTTAATCTTATACATAAAAGTCCATTACCATCTGACTTTTTGTCAATGGTAATGGACCATATTTATCCGTTAAACAATTATTGATTATTTAACGCTTCTGCTCGTCTCTCTTACAACCAAATCGGTATCAAGAATGATTTGCTTTTGTTTGATTGGCTCGTTATTTATCTCTTTGATAAGCATATCGGCGGCGGTTATTGCCATTGTTGTTTTATATGAGCCGGCTGTTGTAAGCATTACGGGAAAATAGAATTTTGACTGTATGTTGTCAAATCCGGCTACGGAAATATCCTCTGGCACTTTCAGCCCTTTTTCTTCAAGCACGGCGATAACCTCCCATGCTATCATGTCGTTGAATGAAAGTATAGCCGTTATGCCGTTGAGAGAAGCAGGCGCGTTGCGCAAAAACTTCCTGCATCCGCCGATTTGGGGCGTTCCTGATGTTACAAGCTCGGAATCAAATTCTATTCCGGCATCCGCCAGAGCTGATTTGTAACCCGCAAGACGTTCTTTTGAGCTTGATATATATTCGGGCCCGTTTATGTACAGTATTCTTTTATGACCGAGCGATATCAGGTGATTTGTCACAATATATCCGCTGTTTTTATCGTTGCAGACGACATATGAGTCGTCCTTATTCTCAAACCGCCTGCCTATAAGTACATACGGGATTTGGGTGTTTTTTAAGTATTCAATGTTTTTGTAATCCTTTTGAACAGGGCAGAGTATTATGCCGTCTACGTTTTTTTGCACAGCAGTTTGAATGGCGTTTACTTCATCTGATGGGTTTTCATTTGTGTTGAGGACAAATATAGTGTAACCGAAATTTTTAACTGTCTGTTCAATTTCCCGCACGATTATTGAAAAATGCGGATTGGAAATATCGCCTAAAATTACGGCTATGGTTCGGCTTACGCCTAATCGTATGCTCCGGGCCAAATCGTTGCCGACATATCCAAGCTCCTGGGCTATTTTTTTGATTCTTTTTCGGGTAGTTTCAGAGATATCCGGTTTGTCGTGCAGTGCATGTGAAACACTGTTTACCGAGCAGCCGGCAATCTTTGCAATATCTTTAAGTGTGACATTTTTTTTCATAAGCCTTACCATTTAAAGTCTGAGTAGTTGTTTACGTCATAATAACAGGAATAATCTTGCCATTTTTTATTTTCATATCGTCTATGCACAGAACGCGGTGTCCGGGATTTGTATCTCCGATTATCCTTCTGTGATATACGATTTTAAGCTCGTCTCCGTTTTGTATATATCCGTGGTGACCGGGTCCTTCTGCAATAGGGGGCTGGCTTTTTAATATTGTAGTTTGCGAATTAAACGGACCGAACGGAGTATTTGCGGCGCAGTAGTTTACTCGATAGCTTCCGTCGCCCCAGCCGCCGCTTGACCACATGAAGTAATATTTGCCGTCGTGCTTTAGCATGCACGGACCTTCTACATAGTCCGGCGGAGTTATTTCTTCAAATATTTTTCCATTGGGTAAAGGGAGAAAGCCGTCCATTGTGTCGTTCATAATTGCCACGTTGCAGTGACTCCAGCCGCCGTAATAAAGGTAAATGGTTGAGTCGGTGTCTTTGAAAAAGTGAGCGTCAATGGGCTGCGCGCCGTTGATGAACCTGTCTACAATGCGGCTGCAATGCTTGTGGAACGGACCTTCGGGCGAGTCTGATACGGCAATTTCAAGTCCGCCGATTTCGTCGTTGTTTTGAATGTCGTTTGAAGCAAAAATAAGATAGTATTTATTGCATTTTTTGATGATGGACGGCGCCCATACCGCACGGTGAATATGAGGAAATTCATCCATACAGATAATACCGGGATGCTTTTCCCAGTTTAGACCGTCAGATGAGGAAAAAGCGTCTATATTAAGTTGGTTTTCATATTTTGGGTCAGAAATGGTTACGTAAATATAGTATTTATCGTTATAAATTCTTGCTTCGGGATCGGCATACCAACCGCCGACAATAGGATTTTCGGCAAATTTCCTCATAATAAAAACCTCACAAATATGTTTTTGATTTTATTGTATCACAAATGAGCTTATTTTTAAACATTTCTTGTAAAATTCGTCAAATTTCACTACGTAAACGCCTCTGTATTGAGGACATTTTACATAGACTTATTTAATGTACCGTTTCCCAACGGTTTTTATAATATAAGCTGTGAGTAAAACGGCGCCGACGAAAGCTCCCAGAGCTCCGGAAATAATATCGGTCATGGTATCGTAAAGACTGCCCAGTTGGCAGTTAAAACCAAATATACTATCGATAGTGAATTCATAAATTTCCCATACCGATGTAGTGGCGAGTCCGGTTAAAAATGAAATAACAATGCCGCAAATTATAGGAATATTATAATATTTACAGCGGGAGAGAAGCAGTGTGAAAAAGTAGTGTGCAGTGAAAACAATCATTATCCCGCTCAATAAGTGCATTATAATATCATACGACGGAAGTATATCATATAACCGAAGCATAGCGCCTCCGTACGGGGCAAGCATGGCGAACAGCGAAAAGCACAGATAGTATACAATTTTTATGCCGGAAAACAGCGCAGTTATCGCTGCAAGCGTACCGAATGTTTCCAGTATGGCGACAGTGTTGAAGCTTTTAATACAAAAGATTTGTATTACAGTAGTTATGGCATATAGCACAAACAAACCTGCTGAAATTGTCAGGTTGATTTGCCTTTGCTTTGTCATATGAATCATCCTTTTTTCGATTTTAATACAGTATAGCATATTTTCAGATAGGAACTATAGAGGAAATTTTTAATTACTGAATTAATTCTGTAAATATGCTTGATAAAAATTTTTTTATATTGTATAATAATTATTTAGTGCAGTAATTGGGAATTTTGGAAATTTAATATCCGGTTATAGCCGGCTGTTTTGATTGTAGTGCTATTTTATGAATAATACTACTTCTTTTTATGAAGGAAGGAGAATGGAATATATATGTTAAAAACGCTGGCAAAAAGCATTCGGGAGTATAAAAAAGCATCAATACAAACCCCGGTTTTTGTTTCGTTCGAGGTTGTGCTTGAATGTATTATACCCTTTGTTACCGCTGAACTTGTCAATCAGATAAAAAGAAGCTGCGGTATGGACGTTATACTGAAGTACGGAGTGGTACTTGTTATAATGGCGGTGCTTTCGCTAATGTTCGGAGCCCTTGCGGGTAAAACATGTGCGACAGCATCTGCGGGGCTTGCAAAGAATCTTCGCAAGGATATGTTTTACAGTATTCAGGGCTATTCTTTTGAAAATATCGACGGTTTTTTGGCTTCGTCGCTTGTTACCAGGATGACGACCGATGTTACAAACGTTCAAAACGCATATATGATGATTATAAGAACCGCGATACGCTCTCCGTTTATGCTGATATTTGCGTTTGTTATGGCGTTTGTTATGGGCGGAAAAATGGCGTGGATTTTTTTGGTAGTCGTACCGCTTTTGGCTATAGGACTCGGAATAGTTATATACAAAACTATGCCGCTTTTCAGAAAGGTATTTAAAAAATACGACAAGCTTAATGCGTCGATACAGGAAAATGTTAAAGCTATGCGCGTGGTCAAATCGTTTGTGCGCGAGGAGTACGAACAGAAGAAATTCGGATTGGCCGCTCAGGAGGTATGTAACGATTTTACAAAGGCTGAACGCATACTTGCGCTCAATATGCCGCTTATGCAGTTCTGCATATTTGTGGTTATGGGATTTGTTCTGTCATTCGGCTCGTATACAATAATCACTACGCGCGGAGTAAATCTCGATGTTGGTCAGTTTTCATCCTTGCTTACATACAGCTTTATGATCTTAAGCAGTCTTATGATGCTTTCGATGGTGTTTGTAATGGTGGTAATGGCCGGAGAATCAGGCAAACGAATAGTAGAAGTACTTAATGAAAAAAGCACGTTGGTCAACCCTGAAAATCCTGATTATAATATCGCGGACGGCTCAATTTCGTTTGAAAATGTAAGCTTTAAGTATTCCAAAAACGCCGAGCGTATGACGCTTGCGGATATAAATCTGAATATCAAATCCGGCGAAACGATAGGAATAATCGGCGGTACGGGCTCGTCAAAATCGTCGCTTATTCAGCTTATACCGCGCTTGTACGACACTACTGAGGGCGTTGTTAAAGTCGGAGGAAAGGATGTAAGAAGCTACGATCTTAAAACTCTGCGCGACGAAGTTGCGGTCGTACTGCAAAAGAACGTGCTGTTTTCTGGTACGATAAAGGAAAATCTGCGCTGGGGCTGCGAAAACGCCACGGATGAAGAAATCGAGTCGGTTTGCGCGATGGCGTGCGCAGATGAATTTATTTCTCAGTTCCCGGACGGATATGACACGTTCATTGAGCAGGGTGGAACAAACGTATCGGGCGGTCAAAGGCAGCGCCTTTGTATTGCAAGAGCACTTTTGAAAAAGCCTAAAATACTAAGATTGGACGATTCTACCAGCGCTGTGGATACTAAAACCGACGCAAAGATAAGAGCGGCTATGAAGGCATATATTCCTGAAACTACCAAAATAATCATAGCGCAGCGTACAGCCTCGGTTGAAGAAGCTGATCGTATTATCGTTATGGACGGAGGTAAAATAAGCGCTGTAGGAACACACAAACAACTGCTTTCGGACAGCGATATTTACCGCGAAATATATATTTCGCAGAACAAGGCAGGTGATGACGATGAAAAATAAATCAGGATCAGTACGGCGCATTTTAAAAGCACTTTTTCAGTTTTACCCTGTCATGCTACCTGTTACTGTGGTGTGCATATTGATAAGCGCCGCCGTAGGAGCGCTTCCCAGCATATATATGCAGAACATAATTGCTGTTATTGAGACCAGTTGGCAAAGCGGAGATTGGAATGCGGTAAGCGGAGAAATCATCAGGCTTGTTGCCGAGTTGATAGTTCTTTATATAATAGCTTTGGTCTCCGGCGTTATATACAATCAGCTCATGGCGATAATAACTCAGGGAACGCTTATGAAGCTTAGAAAAAGGATGTTCTGCGGTATGCAGACTCTGCCAATCAAGTATTTTGACACAAACAATCACGGCGATATAATGAGCTATTATACCAACGATATCGATACACTGAGGCAGATGATATCCCAGAGCTTTCCTCAGCTGTTGGTTTCTATAGTCACTGTTATAACAATTTTCAGTATAATGGTATATTATTGTATTTGGTTAACGCTTGTGGTTATATTTGGCGTTGTGCTGATGTATTTTATCACCAAAAAGATAGGCGGCGGCTCCGCCAAGTATTTTATACGCCAACAGAATTCTTTGGGTAAAGTCGAGGGTTATATCGAAGAAATAATGAACGGTCAAAAGGTCGTCAAGGTCTTTAATCACGAAGAGCACAGCAAGGAGGATTTTGATAAATTAAACGACGCTTTGTTTTCCGATTCGGAAAGCGCAAACAAATATGCCAATATTTTGGGACCTATATTAAACAATATCGGCAATGTGCTGTATGTTATTGTTGCAATCGTCGGCGGAATTTTAATGTTTAGCGGAGCGGTTAATTTTAGCATTTCAGGTCTTGCGGTAAGCATCAGTATTATTGTTCCGTTTTTGAATATGACCAAGCAGTTTGCCGGAAATATAAATCAGGTATCCAATCAGGTCAATGCCATAGTTATGGGCCTTGCGGGAGCGAACAGAATATTCGATTTGATGGATGAGCAGCCCGAGCATGACGACGGCTATGTTACGCTTGTCAATGCCAAAGAGGAGAACGGAAAAATTGTCGAGTGTGAGGAACATACCGGCGTTTGGGCGTGGAGGCATCCTCACAGTGCGGACGAGTCGGTCAGCTATACAAAATTAGAGGGCGATGTGCGGCTGTTCGACGTGGATTTTGAATACGAGGTCGGAAAGCCGGTACTGCATAATGTCACGCTTTATGCAAAGCCCGGTCAGAAGGTGGCGTTTGTCGGCGCAACAGGAGCGGGAAAAACAACTATTACCAATCTTTTAAACCGCTTTTACGATATCGCGGACGGTAAAATCCGATATGACGGAATCAACATAAACAAGATAAGAAAAAGCGATTTGCGCCGTTCGCTCGGAATCGTTTTGCAGGACACCAATTTGTTCACCGGA
Source organism: uncultured Oscillospiraceae bacterium (assembly GCA_964536085.1). Taxonomy (GTDB): domain Bacteria; phylum Bacillota; class Clostridia; order Oscillospirales; family Ruminococcaceae; genus CAZHWR01. The sequence continues at coordinate 7,145 of CAZHWR010000046.1, read as the reverse complement.
ACAGTAATGGATAATATCCGTTACGGCAAGCTGGATGCTTCGGACGACGAATGTATATCTGCGGCAAAGCTTGTCGGCGCGGATGATTTTATAACCCGTCTGCCGGACGGCTACAACACCATGCTTGCGGGCAACGGAGCCAATCTTTCGCAGGGGCAGCGTCAGCTTATATCTATAGCCCGCGCCGCCGTTGCTGATCCGCCTGTTATGATACTGGACGAAGCGACTTCGTCGATAGACACTCGCACAGAGGCGATAGTACAGCGCGGAATGGATGCGTTGATGGAGGGCAGAACCGTGTTCGTTATTGCGCACAGGCTTTCTACTGTTAAAAACTCTAATGTTATAATCGTACTTGATCACGGACGTATTATTGAACGCGGAAGCCATGATGATCTGATTGCACAAAAGGGTCAGTATTATCAGCTTTACACCGGTGCGTTTGAGCTTGAATAAAACTCTGCGAAAAATCAGGGATAGAGTGGGCATTATTATTAAATATTTAATAGCGTAAAAATAAGCGCGGTTTTAAGCCGCGTTTATTTTTTGTCTGCGAGAAATATTTGAGTATTGCTGTCTAAATACTTCAGCAAATCCAGCTTTGTGTTTTTAACGCTTTCGTTCAAAACAGCGTCGAGCAGGAATTTCAGCGCAATTCCTATATCTTTGCCGGGGCTGATTCCCGCGTTTAGCAAGTCGCGTCCGTCAACCGCCATATCCTTGAGCGAAAAGCACTGCCGTTGGCTTATAATATTCTCGGCGATTTTTGTAAGCTCTTCGTAATATTTTTGCCTTTGGATATATTTTGGGCTTTGCGCCAGATTGTCCGCGCGTTTTAGGCTTATCAGTTTGAAAAAAAAATCCTCGGACAGCTTATTCATTGCGCGTTTTACCGATTTTTGAGTCGGTTCAATCTGCATATCGTGGTATTTGACGAGCGTTACGACAAGGCTCTTCGTCGCGTTGTCAAATTTTAATCTGTTTAATATATTTCGCGCAATGTCCGCCCCTATTGCAGCGTGACCGTAAAAATGCCCTACACCGTTTTCGTCAAGTGTAAAGCACGCGGGCTTGCCTGCGTCGTGCAAGAGTGCGGCAAGCCTGAGCGCAGGCTCGCTCGGGGTATTTTGCACTGCTGCCGCCGAGTGAGCGTATACGTCGTAAATATGGTGCTCGTTATACTGCTCAAAGCCTATCATGGGAGCAAGCTCGGGGATGATTTCCGTGAAAATCGGCGTGTATTGCGTTAAAACTCTCTGCGCGTTTTTGCCGCAGAGTATTCCCGTAAGCTCCGAGGCTATGCGCTCGGCGCTGATGTTTTGAAGCAGACGCTTGTTATCAATCGCAGCTTTTGCGGTGATATACTCGATTTCAAATCCAAGAGTTGATGCGAACCTCAAAGCGCGCAGTATCCTGAGTGCGTCCTCGCTAAAGCGTTTATCGGGCTCGCCCACACAGCGGACAACGCCGCTTTTGATATCGTCAAGCCCGCCGAAGCAGTCGATTATACCCAAATCTTCGTTGTACGCGAGTGCGTTTATTGTAAAGTCGCGGCGGGAAAGATCGAGTTTGAGATTTTTGGTAAAAGCAACCGAGTCGGGGCGGCGGTTGTCAGAATACTCAGATTCGATTCGGTAGGTTGTTATTTCAATCGGCATGCCGTTGATGAGCAGGGTAACTGTGCCGTGCTTGATTCCTGTTTTGGCGACTGTGTATTCTGAAAATACCTCTGCTGTCTGCTCCGGCAAAGCCGAGGTGGCAATGTCGTAATCCTTTGGGGCGGCGTGCAGAATTTCGTCCCGAACGCATCCGCCAACGGCAAAAGCTTCAAAACCGCTTTGCGAAAGGGTATCGAGCGCATATTTGACCTGTTTTGGAAGCGTTATTGCAGTCATTCTATCACCTCGCTTTTATTGATTCGACCGTTTGCTTGCAGTATCATTGTTGTTGGGATCTTCTGATTTGATTATATCTTAATATTTGCATATTTGCAATGATAAACGGCTCTGCGCTGTCAAAAGAGGCTTTAAGCTTTAGCATAACTGAACATAATAACAAGATTTTCTAATATTACAACAAAACAAATATACAAATAAGCTCAAACATTATTACATTGATTTAAGTCTATGTATTGAGTATACTTAGTGCAGAATAATATCACAACAGCAAAAATTGTATTTTATAACAATACAACAAATCTACGTCCGCAGGTACGTTATGCGGTATCAATGAAAGAGTGAGGGTAATGAAGAGGTATAAAAAGGCGCTGTCATTGATTTTGTGTGCAGCTATGGCAACAGGCATATCATCAGGTAATTTGGGAGTGTTTGCGGTCAGCGGCGCGGAGGATAATCCGTGGGATGATAACGCCAGTTGGCCGTCGCTTGAATCGGAAAGCGAGCTTGTACCCGGTACAGATTATTTTACTTATAAAGAGTGGACGGGAGAGGTGTCGAGCAAGGACGCAAGCGGAAATACTGTGCGTCAGTCGGACGTGTACGAAGTCAACCGCGAGCAGGCACACGCTTCCGATACGATTCCCTATGAAAGCGTTGACAAGGCTTTGGCGGGTGCGAAAGACTACGATTTCAGCCAGTCTTCCTATTATAAGCTTTTAACAGGCGACGGGGATGAGAACAAATGGGATTTGACTGTTTACAAAAACGCTGAGCTCGCCGCAGCCGACGGTGTGGCAGACAATTTTTATAAAGTCGGTTATACAGGCATACAGGATAATCCGTACAGCGGAAAAGATAAAGTTACCAGCTATTCAAACGCAGATTACGGCTGCGGCTGGAAATCGGTAACGCTTCCCGCAAGCTGGCAGACTCAGGGGTTTGATTTTCCTATTTACACTAATTATGACTATCCGTGGATAGGCGTATACGAAAACGCAGGCGGTTCAAAGGAAAGTCTTGTTCCGAATGCTCCGCTTGTGACAAATCCTGTGGGATTTTACCGCAGAACCTTCGACGTTGACTCTGATTGGCTGAAAAACGGCAAAAAAATATACATATCGTTTCAGGGCGTTGAATCATCCATGTACTTATATGTCAACGGAAACGAGGTGGGCTACACCGAAGATTCGTTTGACGGTCACGATTTTGATATCACTCCGTTTTTGAACGCTGACGGCAAGGACAATGTTTTGGCGGTGCGCGTGCAGCGCTGGAGCGATTCAAGCTGGATTGAAAATCAGGATTTTATTCGTCTTGCAGGTATATTCAGAGACGTTTATCTTTACGCTACGCCCGCCGTACATGTCCGTGACTACACTGTTGTAACCGATCTCGACAGCGAGTATGTAAATGCCGATTTGAATCTGACGCTGAATATTAAAAATAACGCAACCGCCGATATTTCGGATTTCGGAGTTGACGTAAAGCTGTTTGATGAATCCGGAAGCAATATATTTGCCGATGATGCTTTCAGAAGCGACGTCCCGGCGATAAGTTCGGGCAAAGAAGGCGTGCTGAATATATCAAAGCGCGTTTTGGCGCCGCACTTGTGGTCGGATGAGGATCCGTATCTTTATACGCTGGTTATTTCCCTTTACGACAAGGCAAGCGGTAAGCATTTTGAAAGTGTATCCACGCTTGTGGGCTTCAGGGAAATTGAATTTACCAAAACCGAGGTTAATTCAAACTACGACAGAATTACAACAAGCTATCAGACTATCACGATTAACGGTGAGTCGTTAGAATTCAGGGGTACAAACCGCCACGACACAGACGGTCAGACAGGAAGATATATAAGCCGCGAGCTGTATGAAACAGATATACAGCTTATGAAACAGAATAACATTAACGCGCTTCGAACATCGCATTATCCCAACGACAACTACCTATATTATTTGTGCGATAAATACGGATTGTTCGTTATGGCGGAAACAAATATGGAATGTCACTCGCTGGACAGCGATACTATGGCAAATTGTTTTACAGATGCATATTACGACCGTCTGACTTCAAATATTCAGATTCACAAAAACCACCCGAGCGTTGTCATGTGGTCTCTCGGAAACGAATCGGGGAATACGCCGTCTACAAAGATGTTTCAGAAGTCTATACAAGAGGTAGTACGCGTTCTTGATTCAACCCGACCCGTTCATTATGAAGGCTTGTATGACGGCGGAGGGGTTGACGTCGCCAGTAATATGTACGCGAGTGTTGATGATGTTAAAAGCCGTGCAAACCGCGGCGACAATATGCCGTATTTACAGTGCGAGTACAGCCACGCTATGGGAAACGCCGTCGGAAACCTACAGGAATATATGGACGCGTTTAATTCGCGCGGCAATATTATGGGCGGATTTATTTGGGACTGGGCGGATCAGTCGATAGCTACGGAACTTGAAGCACAGGAATGCTTGGCGGCTGACAAATCGGATGAAAATTTTAAGTGCATACTCACCGGAGCGATTGAAGCAGACAGCACATGGGGAAAGGTGATGACAGGTACCGCCAGATTTTCTTCTGATGATTCTGATAATGCAAAAATAAATGAACTGCTTTCGGGCAATAATCAGTTCACGGTTGAAATGCAGGTTATGCCGCAAAGTGCGTCAGGTTTTCAGTATTTCTTCGCAAAGGGCGATCATCAAGTCGCATTGCGCACCGATGGATACAAATTTGATTTTTATGTTTATTCAAACGGCGGATGGATACAACACAGCTGTGATGTTCCGAATACCTCTGAATGGCTGAACAAATGGCATCAGATCGCAGCCGTATTCGACGGCTATAATTTGAATGTATACTGTGACGGAGTTATTCTTGCTTCGTCCGGCGGATCAAATACTGTACCCAACGGAATAGCGTCAAGCAGTCATGATTTTTCAATAAACTGTGAGCTTGAACATTCAGACCGCAAGGGTGCAAACAAAGTAGCGAAGATGCGTATTTATAAAAAAGCGCTTACGGCTGATGAATTATCTGCGCAAAATAAAGGTGATAAATCAACAGGGGAATACGTATATCTCGCTGACAGTGATGATGTTTTAATGTGGCTTGATTTTTCAAGCGCGGCAAGTGAAGAATATATATCTGATTTTTGGGATTACTACGACGAAATAGGACGCGCAGGTATGGCGGGCAAGTATTTTGCATACGGCGGCGACTGGGGCGATACGATAAATTCAGGCACATTCTGCGCCAACGGACTTGTCTCCAATGACAGAACGCCTCAGCCGGAGCTTGAAGAGGTCAAAGCGGTTTATCAGCCGGTGCATTTCAGCTCTGACTTTGAAAGCATGCTTTCAAAGCAGGTGACAATCAAGAATATTTTTAAATTTACAGGCACTGAAAAATATGAGATTAAATGGGAGCTAGTTGAGGATTCAAAGGTAATAGATTCCGGCATATTGGACGAAACCGTTAACGCGATGAGCGAAAAAACGGTTACAGTTCCGTTTACCATGCCGAAGTCCCTAACTGATGATGCTGAATATTTTCTTAATATGTATCTTGTTGAAAAAGAGGATAATCTTTATAATTCCAAAGGAGATATTGTGGCGCAGAATCAGATAAGCGTTCCTGCGGCGGTGGGTAACATTCAGGGAATAGATGTTTCCTCGGTTACCGAGCTTACCAAGACAGAAACCAACGGCGAGATAACTGTAAAGGGAGAAAACTTTACTCTTATATTTGATAAACAAAGCGGCGTTGTTTCAAGTTATACTTACGGCGGAGAAACACTTATTACAAACGGACCCGCCCCGAATTTTACCAGAGCAAAAACCGACAACGATTCAGGTACAGACAGCAGATGGGATAGCGCCGGCAAAAATATGAAAGTTGATTCCGTATCGTGTGATGTTGACGCAGATTCAAAAACTGCAAAAATAACCGTTGTTCACACTCTCACAAGCGCGGACAACAGCACAAACACCACCGTTTATACCGTGTATGGATCAGGCGAGATAAATGTTGCTTCCGACCTTTCGGCTGCTAGCAGTATGGGAGAAATGCTTAAATACGGAGCTCAGATCACAGTTCCAAAGGATTATGAAATAATTAAATGGTACGGCGCAGGAACGGTCGAGACATATCAGGACAGGAATCACGGTGCAATGATAGGCAGTTATGAAACAACTGTTTCCGATTCATTTTTCCCGTATATCAGCCCGCAGACCTGCGGAAATCATACGGCAGTAAGATATTTTGCCGTTGAATCTAAGGATAAGCAAAACGGTATCATGTTTGTAGCTAAGGATGAAATCGAAGCATCAGCACTGCATTATTCGGCAGATGATTTATCTTCGGCGGCGCATCCGTATTCGCTTCCTAAAACGGATTATACAATAGTTAATGTAGATTGTCTCTCGCGGGGACTTGGCGGAGCAAGCTGCGGACCCCAGCCGCTTTCGCAGTACAAAATGACTGCCAAAGAGTACAGCTATTCATATACTATAGTGCCGTATGATAAAGATGCGGTCGACATTATGCAGGAAAGTAAAATCTGGCGTGATGTTGAGTGTGTAAATCCGCTTATTGCAAAGGTTAAATCATCGTCATCCAGCGGAAGAATACTTCCTGGCACCGCGGTTACGCTTAGCTGCGCGACCGAAAACGCAAAAATAGAGTATAGTTTTGACAAAGGTATTACATGGTGCGATTATTTAGAGCCGATAACGATTGTTACACTTCCGTGTCAACTGACTGTTCGGGCAAAGGCGGACGGATATGTAAGCAAAACTGTTACTTACACTTATTCCGAACGGCCGGTCGCGCCGACTGCGTCCCCTTATTCCGGGGCGATATCGGTCGGTACTAAGATAACTCTGAGTACCACCACCGTCGGTGCGGAGATATATTACAGTCTGGACGGAGGAAAAACCTATTCTAAATACACACAGCCGATAACTATTTCCGAGCTTCCGTCAACACTTAAAGCATATTCTGTTTTGGGTACTACAAAGAGCTCGGTTGCAACGTTTAATTATTCAATGCCCGACCCGAATCCGATTGGCGAGAAACCAACAGCCGCTACTCCGACAAACGGCACACAGGTTGTAAACGGCAAGACAGTGCTGTATGTAAACGGCGCGGCAGTAACAGGCACTAAGGTAGTAACCGTATCGGGCAAGATGTACGCTGTAGTAGGCGGATATGTTAAGACAGGCAAAAAGCAGGTCGTTAAAATAA
>CAZHWR010000045.1:0-14565 GCA_964536085.1 uncultured Oscillospiraceae bacterium | reverse complement strand
AGTAATATGCACATTACTAATCAGTCTGCTTGTGAAAGTTTTTCTTTTTTTCTGAATTCTGCAATCATTTTACTTGTAATATTTTTATTTCCGTTAAAAGTTATCTGTTTCATTACATCACCAATACGTTATATTAACGTATTGACAATAACATAATTTTATGTTAATATTACGTTACATTAACGTATAATAAATAACTTATTTGTAAGGAGCGAATAAAATGGAAAATCATCGCAAAAAATGTGGAGCGAGATTGTTGCTGTTTATATTCTTAAGCATTCTTTTAGCCATAGCGGTATGTATAAACAAGGCTGAGGCGGATCAGCCCTTAAATGCGGTACCATTTACGTTAAATGGTCAGTATTCGAGTGATAAATGGTTGACAGAATCGGAAACTGAACACTGGTATAAGCTGACGATACCGTCAGACGGTTTGCTGGAAATAAAAATTATGTCGTATTGTTCGGGATCTTTGTACTATGAATTGTGGAATGAAGATCGGTCTAAAGAATATAAATTTGCATCCTGCGGCAATTATGTTCCTGCCGGAGAAGAGGAAACCCCAACGACGGGCGCAGTGGAAAAAGTCGTCTCAAAAGGAATCTATTATTTCCGCTTATCCGGTTCAACCGGAAGATATAAATTGTATGGAAAACATACATCCTATAAAGCAAATGATGCCGGCGCAAATTCGTATGATTCTCCGTATGTCTATACACTGGGCAAATCAATAACCGGTGCCTTAACCGAAATGGATACCGAAGATTGGTATAAGATCAAACTTACTAAGAGCGGACAATATACTTTCAAACTGATGTCCTATACCGGTAGTTTATATTATACGCTGTATAAAAAAGATTTATCCGCAAATTATCTTGATAGCAACATCTACGGCGGCAGTAGTACTTCACCGGCATCTAAAATCGAGCCGCTAGTATTGTCTAAGGGCACCTATTATTTAAAGATTACGGGTGACTCAGGCAAATATAAGATGTACTTCAAGCAAAAAGTGGTTAAGAAGAATTTGAAATTGTCGGTAACCGCGAAAAAAGGTAAGAAGTATATTGTTGTCAAAACAACAAAGAATGCAAAGATAACGGCGAAATACAAAAACAAAAAATGGAAAAATGTGAACAGCGGTTCTTCGGGCAAGGTGAAACTTAGGTACAGTAAAAAACTGAAAAAAGGTCAAAAGGTTACCGTTACAGTGAAAAAGTCAGGCTATAAGACCAAAAAGAAAACATTCAAGGTGAAATAAAATAAAACCATATAAAACAAATCTCATGATGTTTATATACTCAAACATCATGAGGTTGTTTTATATGTCTTATCATTGAAAAAGAATAAAAACCAGGGATGGATACGATGCTGAGATATGTGGATTCCCCGTTTGGATGGATAGAATTATATCCGATTATGATTAATATAGGGATCGTCATAACATTGATTGTGTTGAGCATATTGGTGCTTGCATTTTTCAAAAAAATTCGATACCTATTCTTTTTACCGGGCTATTTTTTACTGCTCTTTTTGGGGCGCTACGCAGCGGCTTTTGTGCGTAGTGCAAATGACGGCGGCTTGGACGGCTTAATGGATCTGCTCCATGCCGTTTTAAAACTTGTGGGAAGTCATTTTTTAGGGCATATCATCACATTTTCTGTTTTATATTTTCCGGTGTTGTGGTTTTTAAGAGAGTTGTATATAGAGTTTGCAGGGGCAATGGCCTCTTGCACTGACCAAGAACTCATAAAATTTGGAGAGATAACGGTCATAGGACTGCCAATACAGCATATTTTCAACCGCTTGGGTTGTTTGTGTCAGGGGTGTTGTTACGGAATACGGTACGATGGGCCTTTTGCAATATCACTGCCGTATAATACGGATATTGATTACAAGGTTTTTCCCTGTCAGCTCCTGGAAATTCTTTGCATGCTCCTATTGCTAGTACTTATATGTATTCTGATACGTAAAGGAAAACATACTTTTGGCGTGCTTCTTATAGGCTTTTCATTCACGTTTTTTCTGTCGGAATATTTCATGGAAAATCCATATGCGATAAAGCATTTCGGACTTACATATGTACAGCTTTTCAGCATTGGCACTGCGATAGTCGGAATAGGATATTGTGTTATTTTGGATAAACTTTTACGCAGAAAAAATGAAGACTGTGGTGAGTAAGCGCATGAATGATTATCAGAGAAACATATTGAATGCCCAACTGTTTTACAAGGATACGGCGATAGAAAATATAGGAGGCGTATTGGCTTTTTCGGTAGAAATAAGCTATGAAGATGTTTGTGCGATTTTGGGAGAGATGATAGCGAAGACCGCGTCGCTCAGATTCAGACTGGGGAAAGACGGAGAATTTTATGAATGGGATGACCGTGGTTATACAGTAGAAAATGTTTTGATAAGCGGAGACTATGAAAAAGCGGTTGCCTATGCAGAGAGCCGCATGAGGATGCCTTTTTCATCCATCTATGACACAAGGCTTTTTGAATTGCAATATATTGCATACGATTCAGGTGCAATGCTTTTTTTAAAACTACACCACTTGTTAGGAGATGCGGCAACAATAGCGATTCTATGCAAACGGTTTGAACAGGGATATTATGCCCTTTTGCAGTATGGCGTGTATACCTGTCAGGACACACCGGTTGTATATCGAACGGCAAGCACAGAAACCAAAAAAAGAATTTCGGAATATTTCTCTGCAAAGCTCATGTCGTTTGAACCGGCCAAGCTGTCCGATAGGGAAAGTCAGAACTGCACCGCAGAAAAAATTTCTTTTTCCATGCCCCTTTATAAAAAGCATATGGCATCGGAGTTTATCTCCGCACTATATGTGTATATATCTGCTATAACAAATTCTTCCAAAATCGCGTTGGGTTTTGTTCTCGGCAATCGGACAAAAAAGGAAATGAGCATGGTCGGCATGTTTGCGAATACCCTTCCGCTGGTGCTTGAATTTGGTGATGGGCGCTTCGAGCAGCTTAATCAAAAAGTACAGGGCGAAATTTACAATTTGATAAAGCGCTCGACCTATTCTCTTGAAGATTTGAAAAAATACAATCATATTACGAGCAATATCTTTGAAATATCTGTGTCTTATCGTTATGCGGATTTTATTCCGAAAGTGGATATTGGAGAATTGGTGGAATGTTTTAACGGCTGTATAGATTCACCGATTCAAATATCTGTAGAAGAAAAGGAACGATTGGATTTCAATATTTATTATAAAAAAAGTATATTTAATGCTAAATATATTGAAAACCTAGGAAACGCGGTCATAAGCATTCTGTCTCAAGGAATGGAAAATGCGCTTGTGTCCCAAATTTCTGTTTTGACGGCTCTTGATAAAAAAATTTACGAAAGATTAAACGATACAAATAAAGAACATGACAATCAGGATATTATAGAATGTTTTTGTAAAAATGTCACGGATAAACCGATTCTGGTATGGGAGGACGGTAATCTTAGCGGATTTGAGTTGGAAAACCGAAGCAAGAAAATCGCATCTTTTATACAGAAAAAAAATATTTGCAGAGTCGGCATAAAGATGGAACGATGCCATGAAATGATAGAGGCGGTTGTGGGCGTCCTTATGGCAGGAGCTGCATTTATGATTGTTTCCGATTCCATAAAAAATATGGCGATGCACTGTGATATTGTACTTGAAAAAAGCGATATTTCGGAAATCTATGAGAAAGAATATGAATTTACAAGTGTACAATATGATCCGGAAAGCACAGCCTACATGGTGTGCACTTCCGGAACGACCGGAAAGCCAAAGTGCATAGAAATCAGCAGAAAATCGCTCATATCTCGGCTTGAATGGGCTGAACACAAGTATGGGTTAAGAGGTTCTGTATTGCAAAAAACAGTCAACACATTTGATGTGTCCATATGGGAAATGCTGAGCGTTGTGTATGGTGCTAGATTATGCCTTTTGAAGGATGGATATGAAAAATTACCGGATAAAATTGCACAAGCCATGAACGGATTTAAAATAGAAAAGGTTCATTTTGTTCCATCGGTATTATACAGATTTTTAATATATATACAGAAACATAATTTGGTCTTTCCTAATCTTAAAGAGGTTTACGTTAGCGGGGAAAAGCTCGAACGAACGGTAGTGGATTGCTTTTTTGAGGCATTGCCGGGCGTGAGGCTGATTAATCTTTATGGTCCGGCAGAGTGTACGATAGATGTTTCTTTTTATGAATGTCAACAAGGAAAACTGCCAAAAGATATCCCGATTGGGCATCCGGTCGATCATACAAAAATATATATACTGAATGATCATGACAAGTGTATGCCGGTTGGTGTGTTTGGCGAAATATGTATTTTTGGTACGCTTGTAGGTAAGGGATATAGAGCGGAAAATATCGGCGGATACTGCGAAATAGACGGCGTAAGCGCTTATAAAACGGGCGATATAGGTAAGGTCGATTTTGATGGGAATCTATACATTCACGGCAGACGAGATCGCCAGGTGAAATTGCGTGGTATCCGTATAAATCTTTCAGAAATAAAAAATGTTATCCTACAATGTGCGGGGGTAGAAGCGGCTGAGATTATAAAGCACAACAACAGATTGGAATGTTATTACTGCGGAAATGCTGATGCCGATCAGATACGGCTGAAAATTCTCCGGCAGGTAGATGCCAATGCTGTTCCGTCAGTTTTTAGAAAGATAGATGATTTCCCGTTAACAAAAAGCGGGAAATCCGATGTGGATGCACTTAAGGAGATGTGGGATACGCGTGTGTCTTCAGAGAATAGCCTCTCGCAAGATCACAGTGAAACGATGTCCGCTGTGGAAGAAGAGATATTAAATGAAGTGTCTAAATATGTTGATGCGGATTTAGACGACAACCTTTTTGACATAGGACTGGATTCTGTAAGTGTTTTGGATATCGTTTACAATTTGCAGGAAAAAGGATACAATATAGAATTCAGCGATTTTTATGAAAATTTATCCGTTAGGCGCATAGCTGCAAATATAGAAAATAAGGCTTTTTACACCTTTCTAAAGCGGAACACAACGGATCGTGTTATGATCTGTTTCCCGTATGCCGGTGGAGAACCGCAGAATTTGATTAAATTGTCAGATAAGATAAATTGTAACATAATCGGTGTTTATATATCCGCATTTGCGCACAATAGCAGCATAGAAGAAATCGCGCAGGAATTACAGGAAAGACTTCCGCTTAACAGGTTTAAACACATTTATGTCTACGGTCAGTGTGTAGGTTGCGCCACGGCACTTGAGTTTGCGAATCGGATCGGGAAAGCGATTCGCGGAATCATCTTGGTGGTTCCCGCTGTAAGAAAGGAAAAAAAGACACATCTTTGGATGAAAACAAAAGGCAAATTTACTGTGTTTTCACCGTGGAAGTTACTTCCGAACAGAGGTATTGCCTACCTATTAAGACGCGCAGGAGGAACATTTCTGTATACAAAAACGATGATAGAAAGGTTTAGAAAAGATACAGACAGATATTTTCGATATACACCGCATAAATATGATGGGTTGCAAAAGGATTGCCGCGTGGGTATAATATTTGGTTCTGCGGATATGTTTACAAGGAATAGAGAAGAACTGGAAAAACGTTTTCGGAATTATATATCGGCATCCTTGAATGTCTACAGGATAGAGGGTGGTAAACACTTTATAAGTGAAACAAACTGTGACGAAGTGTATCAGGTCATCGAGCACCAATATCATTTTAAAGAGAAGAATGATTAAAAGAGGATGGCGCATCCTGCAAGAGATGGGACACAGTAATTATTTATCCGCTCGCTCACAGTATCTTTGTATGCAACCATCGGCGCGGATTCGTCTGTGATAGGAACTTTAATTACTCCGAGCGCTAGCAAATGATTTACGGCGAGCAGCAGTACCTCGCTGTTTCGGTTGGCGCTGTTCGCGCCAAGCCGAATTCTTTTTTCTGTTCAAATAACGAAGCCGATATTCGTATTATGCGAATATCGACTTTTTCTACAGACAGAAATAAAGCCGCTTCTTAGCTAAAGAAACGGCTTTATTTGTTGTTTATAGCATTATTCAATCCCAAGCATAAGCTTTGCGGCCTTGTAAATATCGCCGCAGCCGAGTGTTATAACCAAATCGCCGTCTTCGGCGTTTGCAAGCACATAGTCTTTGATTTCTTCAAATGTATTAAACCAAACGCAGCCGTCAATTTTTTCAGCCAGGTCTTTAGAATAAATGTTGTATGTGTTTTTTTCGCGCGAGCCCATAATTTCCGATAATACGACCCTGTCGGCTATAGAAAGCGCTTTTACAAAATCATCGAAATGCTCGACCGTGCGGGAATATGTGAACGGCTGGAATACTGCCCAAACGCGGTTAAAGCCGAGCGTCTTTGCGGCTTCAAGAGTTGCCTTAAGCTCGGTCGGATGGTGGGCGTAATCGTCGGCAATCGTAACTCCGCCAAGCTTGCCGAGAATTTCAAATCTTCTGCCTGCGCCGCAGAATTCCGCCAGCGGAGTAACAAGCTGTTCGGGTGAAACTCCGATGGTGAGCGCGGCAACGCACGCGGCAAGGGCGTTCATAATGTTATGGTCGCCCGGAACATTGAGCGCTATTGTGACAAGCCTATCGCCTTTACAGTAGATATCAAACGTTTTTTCAATGCCGCCGTGGTGTACAATATTGCGTGCAGAGTAGTCGTTTGTTTCCGAAAGCCCGAAGGTTATTATCGGCTTTTGCTGACCTGTGACAGCTTTCATGGAATTTTCGTCGTCACCGTTTACTATAATGCATTTAGTTGTGTTGTCACAGAATCTTTTGAAGGATTTTATCGTATTGTCGACCGTTTTGAAATAATCCAAATGGTCGTTGTCAATATTTAAGATAACCGAAATATCAGGGTCGAGCTTTAAAAATGTATCTACAAACTCGCAGGCCTCGCACACCATCGTTTCGCTTTGTCCTACCGTTCCGTAGCCGTTTATCTTTTTAAGCTTGCCGCCGATGACCGCGGTGGGGTCGATTCCCGCGTCGATCAAAATCTGGGTCAGCATTGAGGAAGTCGTGGTTTTGCCGTGAGTCCCGCTCACACATATGGCGTTGGTATATTGCTTTGTTATAAGCCCCAGCAGCTCGCTTCGCTCCAAAACGGGAACGCCGCTGTTTTTCGCGGCGATAAGCTCGGGATTATCCGCCATGATTGCCGCCGTGTGAACAATGAGGTCTGCGCCCTCGATGTTTTCGGATCTCTGCCCCATATAAACCGGTATACCGAGACTTTTCACAAGCCGTAAAGTATCAGTTTCGTTATTGTCAGAACCGGTGAGATAGTATCCTTTTGTGTGCAGGATCTGCGCGAGCGGACACATTCCCGATCCGCCGATTCCGATGAAATGTATATGTTTTTTGCCTTGCAGAATGTTGCCTGTAGCCTGCGACATAGTCAAAAGCCCCTTAAATATAAGAATAGTTCTTTTATATTATATAGCAAAACCGTTTGAAAATAAATAGTTTTATCTAATATTTTAAAAAGTGTTGCCATCGAGTGTTTAAAATGTTATTATAATACTACAGAGCGTAAAATTTTTGGTATAATGGGCGCTGAGTAAGAGATACCGTTTGCAAACAAAACGACGCGAAGCAGCGCTTTGCGCGCTAAAGAAAGGGAAGATCTGATATGAAATGTCCTTTTTGCGGTTATACTGAAAGTAAAGTTGTCGATTCCAGACCTGCGGAGGAGGGCGAAAAGATTCGCCGCCGAAGGGAATGCCTTTCCTGCCAAAAACGCTTTACCACCTATGAATGTGTGGAAACAACCCCGCTGATGGTCGTTAAAAAAGACGAATCACGTCAGCTTTTTGACCGTTCAAAGCTGTTAAGGAGCATGATTATCGCCTGTGAAAAGCGTCAGGTCAATTTTGAAAAGCTGGAGGATGCCGTTAACGACATTGAATACACCCTTGCGAACAATTTTGAACGTGAGGTTTCGTCGGTCAAAATAGGCGAGATGGTAATGCGCAAGCTGCGGGATATCGACCTTGTTGCGTATGTACGTTTTGCGTCGGTATACCGCGCGTTCAGCAATTTGGATGAGTTTATGAACGAACTGAAGTTTTTGCAAAAAAACCATAAATAATTCTGCCCGCGCAGATATCGGTTTATTCGGTATTTGCGCGGGTATTTTTACAGCAGGGTGTCAAATGTAGGAATCTCGCTGCTCCAAATGTGATCTATTCGGTTTTTTGCTTTTTCGGCGATTGCCGAAAACATTGCGTCGTTCTGTTCTTCAGCGTATGCCGAAAGCTCCGCTAAGGTGTCCGCGGCTTCATCGATATGATTGCGCCTGCAAAACAACTTCATCACCTTTTCGCTTTCCTTCCACGAATCAAAAAGCTCGCGCGCGGTGTCGGCGGCTTTCAGATAGTTTTTGTCGTTTAAATAGCTTTGGGCGAGATCTAGCTTTTCAAAGGCGTTCCTTTTAATTAGATACAGATTGCAAATATTTAAAATCGAAAATCCAAAAATCATTATTGTTAAAATAACGGTTATTTTATTTCGCATTGCGTGTACTCCTTTATTTTTGCTGCTTATCGTCTTTTACGATATAATAATCTTTATTTTTGTTCGCGGTCATAATAAAAACATCCTTTACGGATGTTTTATTTTTTTTCACGGTTTTTTCTACCCATTCCTTGCTGATGCCGCACGAATACAGAGCTTTAGTTATTATTTTACCGTTGCTTATAACGACCTCGGGAGGAGAAATCTCCTCCGGGTTTATATCAAAAGTTTTCGGAGTAGCGGGCTGCATCTCCGCCTTTTGCAAAACGGTTACCGTGCCGGTCGTTTCAACTATTGCGTAGTAAACGTCGCGTATGTCAAATATGCCGTTTTCGCGCATTGCTTCCATTAAATCGTCGATACTGAAGCGCAGCTTTTTCATCTGATTCTGGTCAATATTCCCCTCGCGTATTACGACTACGGGATTTCCCGAAACAAACCGCCTGAATCGCATGCTTTTTAAGGATATCTGTGACATTACGATTTCAAATCCAACCAGCGCTATTATAGGAACGGCTCCCATCAGCATGGGAATATTGTTATCTTCGATGGGAAGCGTCGCCATATTGGAAATCAGTATGGTGATAGCGAGCTCGGACGGCTGTAATTCGCCTATCTGCCGCTTTCCCATAAGTCTTATCGAAACGATGATAACAATATATAAAATAATCGCTCTGATGTATACTATCAGCATTTAATTTCCCACCGATCACTTTTTGAATATTGTTTTCTGATACGCGTTTATTATTCCTTGTATTTTAGCGTGTTTTATGGAAACAATTTCTTTGAAAGGCGGAAAGCTTTTATTTCGCGCTGCGCACAGCGTCAAGATGATTGAAAGGATAGTTATAAAATGGGTAAGATGCTTTCCCAAAGCTTAAAGCAAAACCTTGATTACATGAAATCGCAGGTACATTCCAGCGCCGATTTTACGGTGCGTTCAGCGACGATAAGCGGCACGGACGTTTCTATAATCACTATCGAAGGCATGGTAAACGGCGATGATCTTTCAAATTTGATTATAAAAACCTTTTTGATCGACAACGAAAGGGTAAACGATTCCAAGGAGCTTTACGAGTACATCCAAAAATATTCTCTCGTGGGGCTGGACGTCAAGGAAGCTGAGGACTTTGAAACCGCGTTTGAGCTGCTGATGTCCGGCTTTGCGCTGCTGATGGTGGACGGTGTAGCGAAGACGTTCATAATCGGCGCGCAGGGATTTGAGTATCGCTCAGTGTCGGAGCCGTCGGGCGAAACAAATCTCCGCGGTTCAAAAGAGGGATTCATAGAGCCGATAAAGAAAAATCTTGCGTTGATAAGGCGCAGGATAAAATCGCCCGACATGGTTTTTGAAATGTCAAAGCTCGGCAACAAAAGCAAAACGGATATTTGTTTAGTATATTTAAAACATACCGTGAGTGAAAAGCTGCTTAGCGACATAAGGGAAAAGATTTCCAAAATTAAAATTGACATTATTCTTGAGTCCGGGTATATCACGCCGTTTTTGCAGGGCGATCAGTTTTCGCTGTTCACGGATATAGGCGTTACCGAACGCCCGGATACGGTTTGCGCCAAAATAAGCGAGGGGCGGGTGGCGATACTTGTTGACGGAACGCCGTATGTGCTTATCGTACCGTATCTGTTCAGCGAGAATTTTCAAAGCGTGGATGATTATTCTCACAGACCTTACTATGCGACTTTTATCAGGATTTTAAAATACGTCTCGTTTTTTATAACCATACTGCTTCCGGGACTGTATGTAGGCGCGTCGACGTTTCATCCCGAGATATTTCCCGCCGAGCTTTTGTACAACGTTGTTTCAGCGCAAAAAAGCACGCCTTTTCCGCTTATGATAGAAGCGCTTATCATTCACTTTATATTTGAAATCATGCGCGAGGCGGGACTGCGGCTTCCGAAGCAGATAGGTCATGCCGTAAGTATTGTAGGAGGTTTGGTAATTGGCTCTGCGGCGGTCACTGCGGGACTTATCGGATCGCCTATGCTTATAATAGTCGCGGTCACGGCGATAAGCTCGTTTGTTGTGCCGTCTATCTATGAGCCGGTTGCGATACTGAGATTTATTTTTATTATTTTAGGCGGATTGACAGGCTTTTACGGAATTGCGCTCGGAGTGTTTGTATTGATAATCAATATTACAAAGCTTACAAGCTTCGGAGTTCCTTATACAGCGCCTATAACGCCGTTCAGCAAGAGCGCTATGCGCGATGTATTTTTCAGAGCCAACTGGAAAAAGCTGCAAAAGAAGAATATGAAAATTCAAAAGTTAAACGGTGTTCATATAGATAACAGTAATAACGATGAAGATTAAACTGTCGGAGGCAAAGGGAAAAGGCATAAATCGGTATATTTGCCTTGTGTGATTTAGACCCTTTTAGCTGAGCTTTTCCATTGTTTCTGAAAGGACGTGTCATACAATGAATGAAAAAACCATAAGCGTTTATCAGCTTTCCGCGGCGATGATATTGAGCCGCGTGTTTTCGTTTTTATTAAATCTGCCTGTGTATTCACAGCCATTGCCCATCGTGAGCGTGCTTATCAGCGAGCTTATATCCGCCGCTGTGGGAGCGGTAATAATTATTCCGTCAGTTTTGCTTGCAGATACAGACAATATGCTGCGTTCCGAGATTTCCAGTAAGACTGTAAATGTTTTGTATATACTGGTTTTTGCGGCGTTTGCAGCTATAACTTTCTTTGATTCATACAAGCTGTTTTCCGGAATGGTCTTGGAGGGAGCGGGCATAGTTTTTTTCGGGATAACTATTTTTGCGGTGGTGATATATGCGGCAAAATGCGGAATCGAGGGTATAATGCGGACGGGAACGGTTATCGCAGTGATATTTGCGGTATCTTTTGCGTTTATCATAATCTCATCGCTGGATAAAATCAGCTTTACTGAATTTGAGGCTTTTACAACAAAAGCTGATTACAGATTGAATACGTTTTTGGGAAGCGTTGAATATATTATGTTCGCGGTACTGATAAATAAAGCAAAGGGGAATGCGAAGGCTTCAGGCGGGTTTTTTATACTTGCGAGCACGGCGATATCGTTTGCCGCGGTCGTTATTACCGCGTGTGTACTCGGGAATCTGGCGGAATATCAGTCTCAGCCGTTTTTTATTTTGAGTTCTATATCACAAATTTCCATATTCACGCGATTAAAATCTATACACTCGATAATGTTTGCGCTTTTGGCGGCGTTTAAGCTATCGCTGCTGTTTTTGTGCATACGGATATGCTGCGAAAAGCTTGTGAAGGACAACGAAACGCGAAACAGTATGCCGAAGGGCGCATATGTCATAATGCTTTCAGCGGCGGTCGTTTCTGCGGCGGTATGCGTGTTCACAAGGCTTTATTCGTCGCTTGATTATTTTATCAACAACATTTTTGCCGCGGCGGTTTTCGGAGGTATCATTCCCCTTGCAAGGCTTATTTATCTTAAAATAAAGGGAGTGGATAAAGCATGAAAAAACTGCTTTTGTTTATTGTTTATACCGCTGTGTTTATATCAGTTTTCCCACGCGCCTATGAGCTTAAAGAACGCGCTATTGTTCAGGCGGTAGGTATAGATATGCAGGGAGAGAATTTCTATCTGACTGTTTTATACTACAGCCCGTCGAGCGCCGGCGGAGAAAACACCGCGCAGACGGACGCTTCTGCGGAAAAATGCGTTTCTGCTTCCGCTGATACGCTCGAAGGCGCGTTCGGGAAAATATCATCAAAAACCGGAAAGATCAACTATTACGGGCACAACAGCATTATCGTCATCGGGCGCGACGCGCTGAAAACCGGCGCTCAGAGTATTTTTTCATATATCAATTCAAATTCCGACTTGCTCGCGGACATCGATCTGCTGGCGTCCGAGACTACGGCGCTGGATATTTTAACTGCTGACACCGATGAATCGATGCTTCCATCGTCCGCGCTTGCAAAAATCACACAAACGGCCAAGGACGGCGGGTCAGCGCCGCAGGACAGCTGTATTGATATAATGAACGCGTTTGTAAGCGCGGATACAGACGTGTTGATACCGTCCGTACGGCTTGTGTCGGAGCAGGGCGGCAACAGATCATATTCCGTTTCAGGCGCGGCGGTTTTGCATGGAGGGAAATATTTGAGGGAGTTGAGTGAAAAAAACATTTTGGGATACAATCTGCTTTCAGGAAACAGCTGTTCATTCTTCGTGAGCACACAGCTTGACAACACAGACATCAACGTTAAGATTTATTCGTCAAAGGAAGTGGACAGTAACGGACAAGCCACGATTTGCTGTACAGGAGCCGTGAGCGATATAACACCCGTAAAATCCGGGCTTAGCTCAGAAGACAGCCGTACCATTGAAATGCTGGCCGGCGAAAAAATCGAAGCTGTATGCAACGATTATCTTTACGATGTGCAGACGTATAATATTAATCCGCAGGGTAAGTTAAAAGACGGAGCAAGCGGTGCCGTCAAAGCCGAGGTCGATATCGATGTTTACAAGTCGGTTAAAATTAACACTTGACAAACTTTACTGAATATATTATTATATCAGTAATATTTAAAGACTTTGAACGAGAATAGTAGATTTGCAGCTGTTTTAAGAGAGCTGTTGTTTGGTGTAAAACAGTAAACCGCCGCAATTTGAACTCACTCGGGAGTCGTCCGCTGAATCAAGTAGGCGCGAACGGTCAGCCTATCGTTAACAGGGCAGGGCATATTGGTGCCTGGTGAGCGTCCGCATGTTTTTGCGGGAATTAGAGTGGTAACGCGTAAGATTTAAGTCTTTCGTCTCTTATGAGATGAAAGACTTTTTTGTTTTGAAGGGATGATAAAGTATGAAAAACTGCAAAAAATATACCCGCGGATATTTTATGCCGCCGGTAGACTGCTATGACTGGGTGAAAAAAGACTATATAAGCGCCCCGCCGATTTGGTGCAGCGTTGATCTGCGCGACGGAAATCAGGCGCTTATAACTCCAATGAGTCTGGAGCAGAAGCTGGAGTTTTTTGATTATCTTGTTAAATTGGGGTTTAAAGAGATCGAAGTCGGATTTCCCGCCGCTTCTGAAACAGAATTTGAATTTTTGCGCACGCTTATCGAAAAGGAAATGATACCTGACGATGTTACCGTTCAGGTTTTAACGCAGTCGCGCGAGCATATTATAAAGAAGACTTTTGAAGCGCTTAACGGCGCTAAAAACGCAATAGTGCATCTTTACAATTCGACCTCTGTGGCGCAGCGTGAGCAGGTTTTTAAAAAGGACAAAGGCGAGATAATAGATATTGCCGTGTCGGGCGCGAAGCTTGTTAAAAGGTATGCTGAGAACGCAAAAGGAAACTATCGTTTTGAATATTCTCCCGAGAGCTTTACAGGCACCGAAATGGAATTTGCGCTCGAGATATCCAACGCCGTGCTGGACGTTTGGCAGCCGAACAGCGGGCGTAAGGATATTATCAATCTGCCGTCGACCGTGCAGGAGTCGATGTCGCATGTATACGCCTCGCAGGTCGAGTATATGTCAAAAAACCTCAAATACCGTGAAAACGTTGTATTGTCTGTGCATCCTCATAATGACAGAGGCTGCGGCGTGGCAGACGCCGAGATGGGTATTTTAGCAGGCGCGGACAGGGTTGAAGGAACGCTTTTCGGAAACGGTGAGCGCACCGGAAACGCCGATATCATAACGCTCGCCATGAATATGTTCACCCAAGGGGTGGATCCTAAGCTTGATTTAACAAACATGAACGAGATTATTGAAATTTACGAGCGCATGACCGATATGGTAGTCGAACCGCGCCATCCTTACGGCGGAAAGCTCGTTTTCACTGCGTTTTCAGGCTCGCATCAGGACGCTATTGCAAAGGGTATGAAATGGCGCGAGAATTCAAAAAGCGATATTTGGAGCGTTCCGTATCTTGTTATGGATCCTAAAGACATCGGCAGAAGCTACGACGGCGATGTTATACGGATAAACAGCCAGTCGGGCAAAGGCGGCATCGGATATCTT
>CAZHWR010000044.1:0-15035 GCA_964536085.1 uncultured Oscillospiraceae bacterium | reverse complement strand
TAGTACAGAGAAAAGCAAGCGGAAAGAAGCTTGTCAAGGTCGGAACTAAGTCGTATATCGTTAATAAGCTTGGAGTAGTACAAAAGGGCAGCAAGAACAAGCTCGTCAAAATAGGAAAGAAAGCCTATATTGTCAATAAGAAAGGCGTAGTACAGAAGAATAAGAAGAAAATCAAGGTCGGCAAAAAGACCTACAAGACGAACAAAAAGGGTGTAGCTACTCTTAAGAAGTAGTACCACAAAAAATCAACAAACGCCCCTCCCGACGATTCGGGAGGGGCGTTTTTGTGTCATTCTATAGCTTGCTTTTTATCTTATTGCTTGTGCTAAAGCAGCGCTCGGAATACCCCGCGCTGCTTTGCAGATAACCCACGCAATATTCCTCTTATGCAAGCATCTTATTGTTCACACCGTTTTCCGCGACGCATGTTTTTATATAAAAGCAGCACAGCGGCAAAAAGCGTTAAAAACTCAGTCAAGGCATTGCCGCCCACACGCCGTCACCCCTGCGCTTCCCAGTCCGACGCCGAACAAAATTGAAAAAAGCGGCAAAACCACATTCAGCGCCGCGATTCCCGCCTTGCCTACTCCGTGACCGATAAAAACCGTGTCTGCAAGAATATAAATCGAAGTCACAAGCGTAGTGCTGATAGACGGTATAAGATAATGAAAAAACAACCTATGCGCCGAATCATTCAGCAGATCGATTTGCTTTGCCATGTTTTCTGTCCTTTCAATAGCTTCTTTTTGCGAACATTTGCCGATAGGAGCAATGCCCGGTCGTCATGCTATTATACATTATCATTGCCGTTTGTAGGACAAAAAACGGGCGGCAAAAGCCGCCCGCTGCACTGTCAGATGCAAGATTATGGGGTGGGAAAATTATCTGTTCTTTCCTATTTCCCCGCAATTTTTTCCAGCTGAAAAACTCGTCAAGATGTAAAATCCTGATTCGCTGTCTTTAATACATTCCGCCCATTCCGCCTTGCGCTGCCGCCGGATCGGGAGCAGTGTTCTCTTCAGGCTTGTCGGCAACGAGCGATTCGGTTGTGAGCACCATAGACGCCACCGAAGCCGCGTTCTGAAGCGCGCTGCGGCAAACCTTGGTCGGGTCAACGATACCTGCGTCAATCATGTCGGTATAAGTTTCGGTGGAAACGTCGAAGCCGTAGCCGACCTTGCCGGAACTTATGATTTTATCAATAATAACGCTGCCCTCAAGACCTGCGTTCGCCGCAATCTGACGAACGGGCTCTTCAAGCGCTTTTAAAACAAGAGCAACGCCTGTTTTTTCGTCGCCGGAAGTTGTGTCAAGCAGTTTTTTGACTTCGGGGATAGCGTTGATAAGAGCTGTTCCGCCTCCGGCGATAATGCCCTCTTCAACCGCCGCCTTTGTCGCGGCAAGAGCGTCCTCGATTCTGAGCTTCTTCTCTTTCATTTCAACCTCGGTCGCAGCTCCGACCTTGATTACCGCAACGCCACCCGCAAGCTTGGCAAGACGCTCCTGCAATTTTTCGCGGTCGAAATCAGAAGTGGTCGATTCGATCTGAGCGCGGATTTGAGCAACTCTCGCCTTGATTTCATCAGGGTCGCCCGCGCCGTCGATGATAGTAGTGTTTTCCTTCTGAACCTGAACCATACGCGCGTTACCGAGCTGGTCAATAGTCGCGTCCTTAAGCTCAAGACCGATTTCCTCGCTGATAACGGTACCGCCTGTTAAAATAGCGATATCCTGAAGCATTTCCTTGCGTCTGTCGCCAAAGCCGGGAGCCTTGACTGCAACGCAGTTAAAGGTTCCGCGCAGGCGGTTGAGAAGTATCGTAGTCAGTGCCTCGCCCTCAACATCCTCAGCAATGATAACGAGCTTTTTGCCCTCTTTGACAATCTGCTCTAAAAGCGGAAGTAAATCCTGAATTACGGAAATCTTTTTGTCGGTTATCAAAATATAAGCGTCGTCATAAACCGCTTCCATCTTGTCAGTGTCAGTCACCATATAAGGCGAAATATATCCGCGGTCGAACTGCATGCCTTCGACAACCTCGCTGTAGGTCTCGGCAGTTTTGGATTCCTCAATCGTGATAACACCGTCGTTCGTTACCTTTTCCATTGCCTCGGCAATAAGCTTGCCGACTGTCGCGTCCGCGGAGGAAACCGTCGCAACGCGGCAGATGTCGTCCGTTCCTTTGACCTCGTGAGAGTTGCTTACAACAGCTTCAACCGCTGTGTCGACCGCTGCCTTTATTCCTTTTTTAACAACCATCGGGTTTGCTCCCGCGGCAACGTTTTTCATACCCTCTCTCACAAGCGCCTGAGCGAGCAGAGTCGCTGTTGTCGTACCGTCGCCCGCGGCGTCGTTCGTTTTGGTTGCAACCTCTTTAACGAGCTGTGCGCCCATGTTTTCAAACGCGTCGTCAAGCTCGATTTCTTTTGCAATTGTCACACCGTCGTTTGTGATAAGCGGAGCGCCGAATTTTTTATCGAGAACTACGTTTCTTCCCTTGGGACCCAAAGTGATTTTAACTGTGTCGGCAAGCTTGTCAATACCTGCCTGGAGCGCCTTTCTGGCGTCTTCCGCATAGATGATATCCTTAGCCATGATGCATTTCCTCCCAAAATTATTCTACTACTGCCAAAACGTCGCTTTGACGAACTATCGTGACTTCTTCGCCGTCAAGCTTGATTTCAGTTCCGGAATATTTGCTGATTAAAACCTTATCGCCGACTTTAAGCTCCATCTTGACGTCCTTGCCGTCGACTACTCCGCCGGGGCCCACCGCGATAACTTCGGCAACCTGCGGCTTTTCCTTTGCGGAATTTGCCAAAACGATCCCACTTTTGGTCGTTTCCTCCGCTTCGCCCATTTTAACAACTACTCTGTCTGCAAGAGGCTTGATTGTCATAACGTGTTCCTCCTTAAAAATTGTTACATTGATTATTTAAAAAAATATTTTTAGCACTCTAATACCCTTAGTGCTAACGATTATCATTTTACCTGTTTATTTATTAAAAATCAAGTGTTAGTTTGTGAATAAAATATTAAGTATAAACGCCCGCAAAATCCGCTTTATTTCGCAGCACGCGGTATATTCACCGTTTGAAAATATAATATTTACAATATTACGCATTATCACCAAAAAATATACTTTGCCAGCAATAATATATTATGGTATACTGTAATATATGAAATTATGCCCTTTACTGTAAACACTCGTATTATATGAAAGGAATGTTCCTAAATATAAATGATATATCTTGACAACGCCGCCACGACGGCGGTCTGCCCCGAAGCTAAAAACGCCGTTTTAAATGCCATGGTAAAAGACTTCGGCAATCCCTCGAGTCTTTACGGTCTGGGGCTTACAGCGGAAAATATTATGTCGGAATCCGCAAATACCATCGCGGGTATTTTAAACTGTTCCCCAAAGGAAATACTCTTCACCTCGGGCGCTACGGAATCGAACAATCTCGCGCTTTTGGGAGCCGCAAGAGCGAACAAACGAAACGGCAACAAAATCATAGTTTCCGAAATCGAACATCCAAGCGTTCACGAGACGGCAAAAGCGCTCGAAAGCGAGGGCTTCGAGGTCTTGTTTATCCCGCCGCGCTCAAAATCGGGACTCTGCGCCGAGGACTTCATAAACGCCGCGGACGACAAAACCATACTTGTAAGCTGTATGCTTGTAAACAACGAAATCGGCGCGGTATCGCCCGTTTCCGAAATAGCTGCGGGCGTTCGCAGAAAAAACCCGAAAACCATAATCCACTCGGACGCCGTTCAGGCGTTCTGCAAAATCCCGATAAACTTAAAACGTCTGGGAGTTGACCTTTTGAGCGTCAGCGGGCACAAAATTTACGCCCCGAAAGGAATCGGAGCGCTTTACATAAAGGATAAAACCAAAATCAAGCCGCTGTTGTTCGGAGGCGGTCAGCAGCGCAATCTGCGCGTTGGCACAGAACCTGTCGAGCTTATCGCGGGCTTTGCCGCCGCGGCGGACGTTTGCTTTCGCCGCATGGCAAAAAACGCAGAGCATTACGCCGTGCTTAAACGGGAGTTTATCGAAAAAACGCAGGATATAGCTCAAATCGCCCTAAACAGCACGGACGACTGCGCGCCGTATATCGTTAATTTTTCAGTCGACTCGCTCAAAAGCGAAGTACTGCTTCATTTTCTCGAACAGAAAGAAATATACGTTTCAAGCGGTTCGGCATGCTCAAAGGGCAAAAAAAGCCGCGTTTTAAAAGCCTTCGGCTTTTCGGACCGCGCGGCGGACTGCGCATTAAGAATCAGCTTCTGCCCCGACAGTTCAAAAGAAGATATCGGCGCACTTGTAAACAGAATAAAGCTCGGACTCAGCACGCTCGCGCGGTTAAGATAACAAATAAAAACTACACGTTTTTATTTGTTACGCCGAGTGAACAGTTCCAAATCAATAATAAAGGACGACTTAACATATGAAAGAGATTATTTTAATTAAAAACGGTGAAATCGCGCTAAAGGGCTTAAACCGCGGAAATTTCGAGGACATGATGATCCGCAACATCCGCCGCAGGCTCAAATCATTGGGAAAATTTACATATAAAAAAGCGCAGTCAACGGTTGTTATCATCCCCGAAAGCGACGATATCGACCTCGACGAGGCGTGCGAAAGGCTCAAAACCGCTTTCGGCATAGCCGCGTTTTCAAAAGCTGCGGTACTGCCGAAGGATATGGACGAAATCAGAAAAAATGTCGTCTCCGTTTTAAAAGACGACCTTTCGCAGTACGCCACCTTTCGCGTAACCGCAAAACGCGCGGACAAAACGTTCCCGCTAAACAGCCCCGCGCTCGAACGCGAGCTGGGCGGCGAAATTTTGAAAAGCTTCCCTCACCTCTCGGTCGACCTTCACAATCCCGACGTGACAGTGTACATTGAAATCCGCGAGATGGGCGCGTATTTATATGCGAACAGAATCGAGGGCGCGGGCGGAATGCCCGTCGGCAGTTCGGGCAAGGCTCTGCTTTTGCTCTCGGGCGGCATCGACAGCCCGGTCGCGGGATATATGATGGCAAAGCGCGGAATCGAAATCGAAGCTATACATTATGTAAGCCCGCCCTACACTTCCGACAGGGCGCTTAAAAAGGTGGAAACCCTCTGCTCCGAGATGACCAAATACTGCGGCAGAATCTGCTTTTACTGCGTGCCGTTCACGAAAATCCAGGAGGCAATACGCGATAACTGTCCCGAAGAGCTGTTCACTCTGATAATGAGGCGGCTTATGATGATAATCGCGCAGAAAATCGGCGAGCGCGACGATATCGGCGCGCTTATAACCGGCGAAAGCGTGGCGCAGGTGGCAAGCCAAACGCTGGCGGCGCTCAAAACAACCGACGACGTTTGCGAAATCCCCGTACTGCGCCCGGTCATCGGAATGGACAAAAACGAGATTATCGAAATTGCGCGCAAGATCGGAACATTTGAAACCTCGGTTTTGCCATACGAGGATTGCTGTACGGTGTTCACGCCGAAGCACCCGCGCACCCGCCCCAAATTAGACGCAGTTCGCAAGGCTCAGGAAAAATTCGACTTTGCCCCGCTTATCGAGGAAGCGGTCGACAACACCGAGCTTAAAATAATACGGTAATCAAACGGTCTGCAAACCGGCAGACAATAACTATTGATGGAGTGATTATACGCATGAAAGCGGAAATTATTGCAGTCGGCTCTGAAATAATGCTGGGCGACATTAATAATTCACACGCCATGTATATCTCGCAGAAATTAGCGTCGCTCGGAATCGACGTTTTGTACCACACCGCTGTAGGCGACAACGAAAGCCGCCTTGAACGCGTTGTTTCAGAAGCGGTAATGCGAAGCGACATCGTTATAACCACCGGCGGGCTCGGACCCACTGCGGACGACCTCACAAAGGAGGTCGTATGCCAAACGCTCGGGGTCGAGCTTTACGCCGACGCAAAGGTGCTTGACGAAATAAAAGGATATTTTGCAAGAATCGGGCGCGAAATGCCCGCTCAGAACGCAAAGCAGGCGCTCGTTCCCAAAGGCTCCATAGTTCTGCACAATCTTCACGGAACCGCTCCCGGAATAATACTCGAATCACAGGGCAGGGAAAAAATCGTCATAATGCTTCCGGGTCCACCGAGCGAGCTTATTCCTATGTTTGACGGCGGCGTATGCGACTATTTAAAAGAGCTTACAAACGAGGTGATAATTTCAAAAAACCTGAGCGTTATCGGAATCGGCGAAAGCCGCGTTGAAGCCATGACCGACGACCTTTTATCGGGGAGCAATCCGTCCGCCGCGCTCTATGCGGGCACGGGGCAGGTGAGAATCCGGCTGACCGCCAAAGCAAAGACCGAAAACGAAGCGCTCGAGCTTTTGACCCCGCTTGAAGCCGAGTTCAGGAAACGTCTGGGCGACACCGTGTATTCCGACTGCGGCGAAAGCCTTGAGCAGACGGTTGTAAATCTGCTCCGGAAAAAAGAATTAAAGCTCGCCTGCGCCGAAAGCTGTACCGGCGGACTTCTGTCTGAAAAAATCACAGGCGTTTCGGGCTCGTCGGAAGTATTCGAGTTCGGGCTTGCCTCGTATTCAAATAGAATCAAATCAAAATATCTGAACGTTTCTGAAAAAACGCTTTACCTATACGGCGCAGTGAGCGAACACACTGCGATACAAATGGCGTTGGGCGCAAAGAAAAAAAGCGGCGCTGACATCGCCGTCGGAATAACAGGCTTTGCAGGTCCCTCAGGCGGAAACGAGCACAACCCCGTAGGCACTGTTTACATCGCCGTTGCCAACGGCGATAAAATCTGGACGCATCGTATAACCGCAGGTCACGGCAAAACGGCGGAACGTGCGCTTGTGCGCGAAATCGCCGCTTTGACGGCGCTGGACATGGTACGCCATTTGATCATCGATTCGCCGAAATCGGCGCTTTATCTGAAAACCGTTTCGGAAGCATTCGAAAGCTGCGCCGACCCGGTTATCAAAACGGGCGAATATACACCACGCTGGCTGCGCGTTTTAAAAGCGCTGGTTCCATGGAAGGGCGACCCGTTGCAGGAAATCATCCGCAAGAGCATAATCCTTTTAGCAGCGGTCATATTTATAGTTTCCGCTGTCGTAACAATAAGCTACTTCACCCAGAAAATCATATCGGACAACGTTGTAAACCAAACCCAGTCGCTGTACTCCCAAACACCCACATCCGAGCAGATATACAATCTGCCCAGCGGATATCTCGATAAATTTGCGGGACTGTACAGCGAAAACCAGGATATAAAGGGCTGGATAACCATTCCCGACAGCAAGATAGACTTTCCTGTTGTTCAAAGCACTGACAACGAATACTATCTCCAGCACGATTTTTACAAAAATTACAATTCCAACGGCATACCGTTTCTGGACTACCGAAACGATATAAGCGGTGTAGATCTTACCGACGACAACACAGTCATCTACGCGCACAACATCAAGGGCGGGCGTTTTTTCTCCGAGCTTTGCAACTACAGCGACCTGGATTATTATAAGGAGCGCCCCGTTATCACCTTCGACAGCGTTTATAACGAGATGCAGTGGGTAATAGTCGCATGCTATATAACAAACTCCGCGCCTGAGCAGGATGACGGAGAAGTGTTTTTGTACCACAACTACCTGAACTTTACATCCAAGGCGCAGTTCGACTGGTATATGGAGGAAGTAAACCGACGCTCGATAATCAATACCGGCGTTGAGGTCGAATACGGCGAAAAGCTTTTGACCCTTTCCACCTGTACATACGAATTTGACGACGCGCGGTTCGTTTTGGTCGCAAGAAAGATAAGAATAGGCGAAGATACAGACGCATCTGAAGCCACCTATGCAAACAATCCGCTCTATCCGCAGGCATATTACGACAAGCACGGCGGATCAAAGCCGGAGCTTCCGGACAATCCTGAACCCGTCACCGCCGATCAGATAGCTGACGACGAAGATAATATTCCGTTTTACGAGCTGATTTCCTCTTATAACGCGGATAACTATAGCTTCCCCGATTTTTCATCTGACAAATCATCAAGCTACACCTCGTCGTCCTTTATCAACAGATACCATGCCGCGTCTTCAACAAAGAGCAACACAAAAACCGTATCCTCAGGATACACCAGCTCTAAAAAAACATCTTCAAAAAAGACGTCATCTAAAAAGACGTCATCTAAAAAAACGTCGTCTAAAAAGGCGACGTCTTCCAAAAGCAGCGCGTCTTCCAAAGCTTCAGCGTCCTCTGCTGCAAGCTCAAAATCCGAAACCTCCTCCGAGGCGACGTCCGCTTCCCCTTCTGAATAAAACGGGTGATTTATAATGAAAAAAAAATATCTCATTCAGCTTTTATCTCTGCTGTGCGCCGTTTGCTTTACAGCCGGAGGCGCTACCTTGTTCGCCGCCAGCATATCGGACGAACCTGCGGTTCCGGTGGTTTTAAACGTTTCCTCAGAAAACTCGTATGAAACGCTCAAAGCCTCGGTTTCCTCCAAAAGCTCCAAAGCGAAAAAAACTTCCTCTGCCAAAGCCAGCAGCAAAGAGCCGAAAACATCGAGTGAAAACGTATCGTCCGCTGTATCCTCCGCCAAGGCGGTAACCTCCAAGCCAAACGATTATATAAGCGAGCTCAACGACAAATCGCAGGATATTCCGCATTCGATGAAAAGCGGCTCGT
This sequence comes from uncultured Oscillospiraceae bacterium, assembly GCA_964536085.1. Classification (GTDB taxonomy): domain Bacteria; phylum Bacillota; class Clostridia; order Oscillospirales; family Ruminococcaceae; genus CAZHWR01. The sequence goes on along the minus strand of CAZHWR010000044.1, from coordinate 6,342 downwards.
CAAGCTCTGAGGAAAGCTCCAAAGCCTCGTCAAAGAGCGCTTCAAGCAAAAAGACAAGCTCCAAGACGTCATCCGGCACATCCTCGAAAAAAAGCGCGTCGTCAGGCTCCGTAAGCTCAAAGGTCACCTCGTCCGGCGAAAGCGGCGGCGGCGACGTAATATATCTTTCTGTGGGCGGCGAAGTAAAGGAATACTCCGTGCTCGACGCTGTGGCGCAAAACGTAGCCGCAGAAATGGACGATTATTTTGAGGACGAAGCGATAAAAGCCCAAGCCGTCGCCGCGCACACATATATGGTGTACACCAACTCCTGCGGCAAGGCCCCGGTTTTGCCGCTGCGAACGCCCTCCGCAAATATTAAAAGCTTAGTAAAATCGGTTATCGGCAAGCTTATATACTACAACTCAAAGCCCATCAACGCGGTTTATTTCGCCACCTCGGGCGGCGATACCGCCAGCGCCAAGGACATATGGGGGTCTGAAATCGCATATCTGAAAAGTGTACCGAGCAAATACGACAATCTTGTAAAAGGATATAAAACGACTAAAACCTATTCTGCCGACGATTTTAAAAGCATTATTAAGAAAAACGCGGGAATCTCGCTCACCGGCTCGGCGGAAAGCTGGCTGAAAATACTATCTTTCGGCGACGGCGGATATGTCGGAAATATGTCGCTCGGCGGAAAAAAGAAAGCGACGATTAACGGTTCGAGCAGAACCATAACCGGAAATCTGTTCCGGGAAAGCATTTTAAGCTACGGTATACGCAGCCCGAAATTTGAATTTTCGCTGAGCGACGACGCTAGTTCCATCACATTCACCACCTATGGCTATGGCCACTGCGTCGGGATGAGCCAAAACGGAGCAAATATGTACGCCAAAAAAGACGGTCGCGGATATTCGTGGATATTAAAGCACTATTACACAGGCGTTACAATAAAATAAATATGGACTAAATAGCCTGCGGAAAAATCAAAAATATACGCGTATCAAAACGGGAAGCTGTTTTACACAGCTTCCCGTTTTAGCCTTCATAATATCGCCGGATCGCGGCAATAACGCCGCGCTCCTATTTATTTAAAATTCAGGCGAATGGCTTATCGGTTTTACGTCCCGGACACGTTTTACCGCCTCTGCGCCAGCCAAAATAAATCAGCAGGCAGGTAACGAAAATTTCGCATCCCATACAAATTGCAAGCAGCGCGGGATAATACCCTGTATCCCAACCGTTTTCAAAATGCTCATCTACTATCTTAAGATTTAAATTTCCCGTAATCCTTTTTGAATCCGCATACAGCGCTCCTTTATAAACGTCTGCTTTAGTCTTTATATTTCTTTTCAGCCTAACAGTATCTTTATTTCCCAAAGAGGTCCGCTTAATTTTAATGCGGTAGCGTTTACGGTCGTTTGGTACCTCTGTTTTATCCAGCTTAAAACATAACATACCTTTGGAAATATCAGACGCTTTTACCCTTTCAGATAACAGCGTTTTTTTACTTTCATCAGAAAGCGTCACAAGATACTCGACCTTTTTATTTTGCTTGTATGCGTTTTTAGGGTCTGTTTTCTGAACGTCTATATACATCCTGTTAAACGGTCTGTCGGTATAAAATATCTGCTTAATACCGTTTTTCATATCCGAAATACTGTCGATGGGTTCATAATCCGAGTTTGACTTTGTTATTATCGCAGGGGTGCATACCACATTTCGTTCATTCTTTGTTACACCGTAAAAAGCAAACGTTCCGCATGCCGTTACAGCGACCAGCGCTGATGCGGCGACGGCCGAGACCCTTTCAAACCGCCGTCCGGACTTCGCCCGCCTCGCAAAGCCAAGCTTTGTTACGGCATAATCCGCACCGAATGAAGCCATAAGAATCATTATCGGCAAAAACGGCGTACTGTACTCCGCCTTCGCCTCCCATGCAGCGTAAAACAAAAACGCGCCGAACATAGTTATAGCCATGGGAAGCAGCCGCGATTTACAGCGGTTTTTCACCATTAAGAGTTTAACCAGACATATAATCATAAACAAATAAGTCGCGGATCTGAAAATCTGCGAATAAAACATAAGCGGCTCCTTTTTTTCGCCCGCCACATAACTGTAAAGCCCTGTATAATTTTTATTTATTTTCAGACGCCACGTATACCCATTCGTCCCGTCAGACCACGTGACGGCAGTTTTTTTCATCATGTGGGCGAAAAGTCCGAGCGGCGCATATTCGCTTAGCGACTGCTTTATCCGCATTATATTGGCTTGCTCTTTTTCCTCCTTGGTTTCAAAGCTGTGAGTAAAAGCGCTGTCCGCCATGTTAAATTTGCCGTCGCCGTGCAGCCCCATCATTATCCAATGAGTCACCGGAAAATTATATTTAAGTGTCGATTCAAACGGCTTGTTCGCCAATGATTTTACAGGAGCATAGACAACCAAAAACGCCGCGGCAAACAAGACCGCAATTTGCGCCGCTTTTTTTAAATACTCCCTGCTTGCGCGCACATTCAGAACCAATACCGCGGCAAATGCTATCACAGGAAAAACCGAGGTTACCCTTAACAAAAACGCCAACGCCGAAACAGCCCCCAACGCCGACGAATATACCGCCCGGCGTTTTACGCTTTTCGCCTTGTAAATTTCAGCGCATAAAAGAACTATTCCCGCCATAAACGGAAAGCTCAAAGAAATAGTGTATATCCACGGGACATACAAATAAAACACGGGATTAAGCGCACAAAGGATCAGCATCTTCACCGCTTTTCTAAGCCCGGCAAGCCTCGTTGCCGCCAAAAACATCAAGCCTATTCCCGCAAAAACCGCCAAGGCATTCAAAACAAACGATGCAAAAATATAATTCTTTATTCCGAAAAACGAAGCCGCTTTATAAAATAATGTAAGCACAAATATAAACATATTGTTGTTGCTGTAGTTCATAAAGTAACCCACATACTCATAGTCTGTGCCGACACTGTTCAAATCGCCGTCTGCGAACGACATGGCAAGATCAATGCATCTGTATGAATCGGTCATCGGAACACTTTGAAAATTCAGCACAACAACCGCCTCGGCAAAAATAATAAACCCGAAAACCGCCGCGCACAATATTATAAGTCCTTTGCGTGAAAGTCTGTCAACAGCTTTGTATAACAATATTATTGCCGCGCACAAAAACAACGTTCCGGCGGCAACGGCGCCTATGTATAACATCGGATTCGACTGCGCTTTTACACCGATATGACTCAAAGTGCAAAAAAAGCATACCGCGGTAATAAACAGGGTAAGCGCAGTTAATGCCGCCGCCAATATGTTTTTGACTTTTTCAGACATCCAAAGCTCCCCTTCAGTTTTGAATTTTGCGTTTTTTGCTATAAAGCTGTCGGCCTTATTTATCTTACTTTTAATATTTATAACCGTAATAACCTTTAAACAGGGACAATTTCCCTCTGATTTTTGAAATCCTGAGCATCATCGCCGTCAGCTTGTACATGTTTTGTATATACTGCACACAAAATAGGCATTTTATATATTAATGTTTTCCAATAAGCCTTATTGACAATTTTAATGCATATGGTATATAATGAGATTGTTAAATATATAACAATCATATTTAACAGGTAAAACGCCAGTAAAATAATAAGTTTAAATAATATTGGAGGATTTTTTATGGCCAAAAAGAATCAGGAAATTTTGGTTGACAGCGTTGAAGCGCTCGAAGCAAAAATACAAAAGGTTCGCGAAGCTCAGAAGATTTTCGCATCCTACACTCAGGAACAGGTAGACAAAATATTCCGTGCGGCGGCAATCGAAGCAAACAAGCAGAGAATCCCGCTTGCAAAAATGGCAGTTGAAGAAACCGGCATGGGTGTTGTTGAAGACAAGGTCATCAAAAACCACTACGCTTCCGAATACATTTACAACGCATACAAAAATATAAAAACCTGCGGAGTCATAGAAGAAGACACGGTGTTCGGCACCAAAACCATTGCCGAACCCATCGGTCTTGTTGCGGCGGTTATTCCCACCACAAACCCCACCTCCACCGCTATATTCAAAGCGCTTATCTGCCTTAAAACACGCAACGCAATCATCATCAGCCCTCACCCGCGCGCTAAAAAATCCACTATCGAAGCCGCCAGAGTCGTTTTGGAAGCGGCTGTCAAGGCGGGCGCTCCCGAGGGCATCATCGGCTGGATCGACGTTCCCTCGCTCGAACTCACAAACACTATTATGGCAGAAGCGGACATCATCCTCGCAACAGGCGGTCCCGGAATGGTCAAAGCAGCTTATTCCTCCGGCAAACCCGCGCTGGGCGTTGGAGCAGGAAACACTCCCGCTATCATCGACTCCACTGCCGACATCCTCATGGCGGTCAGCTCGATTATTCATTCTAAAACATTTGACAACGGCATGATCTGCGCTTCCGAGCAGTCGGTTATAGTCGATAAATCCATCTACAGCAAGGTCAAAAAGGAATTTGCCGACAGAGGCTGTTATTTCCTGAACCCCGAAGAGACCGAAAAGGTCAGAAAGACAATAATCATCAACGGCGCGCTCAACGCTAAAATCGTCGGTCAGAAAGCCCACACGATTGCCGAACTGGCAGGCGTTAAGGTTCCCGAATCCGCTAAAATCCTCATCGGCGAGGTCGAAAGCGTCGAGCTTGAAGAAGAGTTCGCTCACGAAAAGCTTTCTCCCGTTCTCGCAATGTACAAATCGCAGAATTTTGAAGACGCTGTACAAAAAGCCGAAAGACTTATCGCAGACGGCGGCTACGGTCACACTTCCTCGCTTTACATCGACACCACGACCCAGAAAGATAAAATTTCAGCCTTCTCTGAAGCGATGAAAACCTGCCGTATACTCATCAACACTCCCTCCTCGCACGGCGGTATCGGCGACCTTTACAACTTTAATCTTGCTCCTTCGCTCACACTCGGCTGCGGCTCTTGGGGCGGCAACTCGGTATCGGAAAACGTCGGCATCAAGCATCTTGTAAACTACAAAAAGGTTGCGGAGAGGAAAGAAAATATGCTTTGGTTCAGAACACCTGATAAGGTTTATTTCAAAAGAGGCTGCATGCCCGTTGCTCTTGACGAGCTCGGAACAGTTATGCACAAGAAAAAAGCGTTTATCGTAACCGATACGTTTCTTTATAAAAACGGCTATGTTAAACCTATCGAGGATAAGCTCGACCAGATGGGAATACAGCACACCTGCTTCTACGACGTAGCTCCCGACCCGACTCTCGCCTGCGCTACCGAAGGCGCAAAAGCAATGAGCCTGTTCGAGCCGGACGTTATCATCGCCTTGGGCGGCGGCTCCGCAATGGACGCCGGAAAAATCATGTGGGTTATGTACGAGCATCCCGACGTTGATTTTGAAGACATGGCTATGGACTTCATGGATATCCGCAAGAGAATCTACACCTTTCCGACAATGGGAGAAAAGGCGTATTTCGTCGCTATCCCCACCTCTTCGGGAACAGGTTCCGAGGTTACTCCGTTCGCTGTTATCACCGATGAAAAGACCGGCGTTAAATATCCGCTCGCAGACTACGAGCTCCTTCCCGACATGGCTATCGTTGACGTTGACAACATGATGAGCCAGCCCAAGGGACTGACGAGCGCTTCGGGTATCGACGTTATGACGCACGCTATCGAAGCATATGTTTCCATCATGGCGACCGACTACACCGACGGTCTTGCGCTCAAGGCTATCAAAACCGTATTCGATTATCTCCCCTCTGCTTACGAAAACGGCGCCAACGACCCGAAAGCAAGAGAGAAGATGGCAAACGCTTCCTGTATGGCGGGTATGGCATTCGCAAACGCATTCCTCGGACTTAACCACTCGATGGCTCATAAGCTCGGCGCGTTCCACCACCTCCCCCACGGCGTTGCAAACGCTCTTGTTCTCACATACGTTATGAAATACAATGCCGCCGAGGCTCCCACCAAGATGGGTACGTTCTCGCAGTATCAGTATCCGCACGCGCTCGCGCGCTACGCTGAAGCCGCAAGATTTGCAGGAATCGTCGGCAAGGACGACGAAGACACTCTTAACAAGTTCTGCGACAAACTCGAAGAGCTCAAAGAAAAAATCGGAATCAAAAAGACCATTAAAGACTACGGCATCGATGAAAAATACTTCCTCGACACCCTTGACGATATGGTTGAGCAGGCGTTTAACGACCAGTGCACAGGCGCTAACCCGAGATATCCTTTGATGTCCGAAATCAAAGAGCTTTATCTCAAGGCTTACTACGGCGAATAATCCGCGTCAAACAATAGAGTTTATGGTAATATCGTTGTCAGAAAACAAAGTATATGGTCATACTATGAAAATGCC
>CAZHWR010000043.1:8823-15276 GCA_964536085.1 uncultured Oscillospiraceae bacterium | reverse complement strand
GGCATTTTCATAGTATGACCATATACTTTGTTTTCTGACAACGATATTACCATAAGTATTAAAATAGAATTGAACACGCAAATTGTGATAAGAAGGCATATTATTTACAGTTACAATGGTGCCGTTAATCAAAGTTGTAATTATATTATTTATTTGATAATTTTGTTCAACTGTATAATACTTCACCGTAACCTTGCAGCTTGCCGTTTTTCCGCTGCCGTCTGCGGCAGTTGCGGTTATTGTCGCTGTTCCGGAAGTAGTCCCCGCAGTAACCAATCCCGAACTGCTGACAGTAGCCACAGATGTATTATTGCTTGTGTACGTAACGTTTTTGTTTGAGGCATTGCTCGGAGTAACTGTATTGGTAAGCTGTAATGTTTGCCCCGGGTAAAGCGTTGCTTCTGATTTATTTAAGGTTATTGTCTTTACAGGAACGGTGTATTCAATTTTAGCATACGGTCTTATTGTAGTGTCTGAGTTTTGGCAGGAGGCAAACTCCTTTGCCGGGTCAGTAGTACTTGCTGCGCAAAGCATAACTGAGCTTATGTTGCCGTTTATACCGTCCTGTACGCAGGACAGTATATCCCACGAATACCAGTTAGTGCCTGTTACCGCTGTACTTGATATATTTGCCCCTCGCAGATCCCACACCTTATTTGCTGTTACGTTAAGTTCGTCCCAACTGCCTGTCATTTTTGATGCTTTTATAGTTATCGAGTCTGTATTATTTTTTATCGTTTTTAAATACAGCCTCGCTGATTTTACCATTGAGATAGGAGCGTCCAAAAAGATGAGATTTGCTTTAAGCGTTGAGAGAGCTATCAGCGCGCGGCATCTGCCGTATTTAGGAGCTTCGTCGGGATATCGTTTGTCGTAGTTTCCTACAGTGAGTCTTTGTGTTCTGCCGTAACATTTATCGGGTTTCCCCTTGGAAAGAGTAACGTCAATAATGTTGTTTACTGAAGAATCATAACTATAGGTCATGATATTATACGTCGGGTCGATTACGACGGGATACCGGGCTTCCGGGTCGTTCAGATACTCCGGGTCGACCGAAATAGTTATCGTATACTCGTTGTTCTCGGTGACCGTGCTTATATCGTAATGGTGGTCGTAGCCGTCGTTCATTTCACCGAGCTCGGCTTCCTCTGTCTCGTATGTGTCGACGTCGCCGACCCTTGCGTCGTAAACCAGTATCTTGCTTATGCTGACCTTCGCCTCGTCGGTTTCGGGGTCGACAAGGTAAAGCTCGTCGCCCTCGGGTACAAGCTTTAACCCGCCCGTTTTTATATTATACGAAAATTCGTTGATTCCCGTGTTTTCTTCGAGGATTATGCTTTCCTTATACCCCTCGGGCTGCGGTGTGTATTTGACCCTTGTTCCTTCGCCGAAAACATCTTCGTAGACGGCGCTGTCCTTGTCTTTGCCGTTTATTTCGTCGGTGCTCAACTCGGGGTTGGCTGGCTGTATCTGCGTCGTTTCAGCCTCGGCGGTTTCCTCGCTGGCGGTGCTGACGGCGGTCGCAGTGTCGTCGGTTTCGGCTTCCGGCGCGCTGTAATATACGGGCGCGGTTTCAACGCATATGTCCGAGTATTTCAGCATAACGCCCGATTTTTCGCTTATTTGCTCGGGAAAGTGGGCTTTGATATCGTTACTGCCGGACATATATGCGTATTCCCGAGTCAAGCCGCTTTCGGTTTCCTCGGTTAAATCGCTCTTTTTGTCCTGCGCTTCGCCGTTTTCGTCGAGGTATTTCACAGGGTAGCTGTACATATACGCGGTTTTCTCGCCCGAACGGTTTTGGAAGACGACTGTATTCAGATCCGGCTCCTGCTCGTACAGGCGGTTGACAAGACCGCTTTGCTCCGCGTCTTTGTCGCTGACGGCTTCGGGCAGATCGTTATCGTCAAGCTCTGCGGTTTGCAGCTGCTCAGGCGTCAGGTCGCCGGGCTTTAATTCAAGAGAGCTGTCCGCCGAGGCTGCGTTTTCCGCGGGCGCGTATGCTCCCGCCGCGGAGACGGACGTTGCCGCCGCAGCTAAAATGGCCGCCATAAACAACGCAGTGAGTTTTGTTTTTCTCATAAATATTCCCCCTTCTTTATTTACAATATCTTTCATTACACCTACATTTTAACATATTTTATCATCATATACAATAAATTTTATATATTTTTTATCAACATTATTCGACAATAATCGACGATTTTGCATAAACAACAGACCTCTGTGAGCTTTGTCACAGAGGTCTGTTGTTTATATTTATGCGGTTTAAAAACCGTCTTTTATTAGAATAACTGCCGCGCCCGCCGCCAGAATCGAATAGCTGCTTTTTTCATTTGCGCAAAGTGACACCTCCTGCGGCTCAATAGTTTTGCCGCCGATTTTAAATCCGCGCTGCAATGAAACTATATAGGATTCCCCCTCGCTGCTTGAAAGCGTCACAGTATCTTTTTGAGACATCCCGCAGGTTATCACCGCCGCGCCCGAGCTTTGAAGTTGCTTTATGTGACGTTCGTTTTCGGAACTGACGATAACCGCGGACGGATTAATCCTTTGGGACGCTATACTTTTCAAATCGGCGGTTTTCTTTGCGATTATAACGGCTCCCGAAAGGCTGTCTGCTAAAACAGATTCGCATTCGTACAGCCGCACCGTCCGTTTATTAGTGAGTTGTTTGGATATAAAAAGCGATTCCGCTTGGCAGTATACGGTTTTAAACTCGCCGTTCAAGCTTTTTATAATGCTTTGAGCTATTCTCGAATCGCTGCGGTCTCCAAGCAGGATAATGTCAATATCCGATTCCATGACTGTGATCATCCCTTTTTAATATTCGTTTGGTTTTAAGCCAATAATACATATGTATAAATTTATTGAAAAAATAGAGGTTATGTGGTAATATTATATAGTAAGCTATGTGATTTGTTTTTTGTGAGGCTATAAGCTTTAAATGCGCCTCTTATAAAAGAAAGGAATGGTAAAAATATGGTTTTCGGTGCGATTTTAGCCGGAGGTATCGGCTCAAGAATGAAATTGGCGGACATGCCCAAGCAGTTTTTGCCGCTCGGAAGCAAGCCGATTATAATACACACGGTAGAGAAGTTTTTGGCAAACGACCGGTTTGACAAGGTCTTGGTCGGAATAAACGGCGATTGGGAACTGTATTTCAACGATCTGCTTAAAAAGCACGGCGTTAATGACGAGCGGCTTGCAGTGGTCGTCGGCGGGGCGGACAGAAACTCCACTATAATGAATATTATATCTTATATCAATGAAAATATAAGCGATTCCGAAGACGATATTATAGTGACGCACGACGCTGTAAGACCCTTTGTTACTTCGAGAATATTGAACGAAAATATCGACGCGGCGACTAAATACGGAATGTGCGACACTGTTATTCCCGCGACCGACACCATTGTTAAATCCGAAGACGGCGAGTATATAAGTGATATCCCCCAAAGAAGCGAGCTTTATCAGGGTCAGACGCCGCAGAGCTTCAATATGTCAATGCTCAGGGATCTCTACAACGCCCTGTCGGACGAACAAAAAGCCGAGCTAACAGACGCGTGCAAGATATTTACTTTAAGCGGCAAAAAGGTGCGGCTTGTCGAGGGTGAAGTGCACAATATTAAAATAACGACCGTAAGCGATTATAAAATCGCCCAGTCTATTTTAGGAGGAAACCTCGGTGATTAGTTATGTTTATCAGCTTATCGCTCCAAAGGTTATTTCGGTTAAATTTGACGACATTCATCAAACTGACAGCGAGGTTTTGATAAAGCCCACGCATCTTGCTATCTGCCATGCCGACCAGCGGTATTTCCGCGGTCTGCGCTCTAAAGAGGTGCTCGACAAAAAGCTTCCGATGGCGCTTATTCACGAAGCTGTGGGCGAAGTGGTATCGGATCCTAAAAGCATTTTTTCACCGGGGGACAAGGTTGTAATGGTTCCGAACATCCCTGGGGACGGTCCCGACTGCGTTGAGGAAAACTATCAGGTAAATTCAAAGTTCCGTTCGAGCGGATACGACGGCTTTATGCAGGAGTATATCCTTATGCCGCACGATAGGCTTGCTCTGGCTAACGGAATTGACAGCGAGGTTGCCGCTATCACCGAGTTTATCAGCATCGCGACCCATTCCACAAAGCGGTTTGAGCAGCGCGCAAAGACGAATAAAGACGTTATCGGAGTATGGGGAGACGGAAATCTCGGCTATGTTGTTTCGTTTGTGCTGAAATGCCGTTATCCTGACAGCAAGATTGTTGTTATCGGTCAAAAGGAATCGAAATTGCAGTATTTCACCTTCGCCGACGAAACGTTTCTGGACTATGAATTTCCGTCCGATTACCGCGTTGACCATGCGTTTGAATGTACGGGCGGCGAGGGCTGTCAGCCTGCTATCAACAGCATAATAGACCACATCAATCCCGAAGGAATGATAATGCTTCTGGGCGTTTCGGAAAACAGGGTCCCGATATTCACAAGAAACGTCCTTGAAAAGGGCTTGACGCTTGTGGGCAGCAGTCGTTCATCCTACGAGGATTTTTACAACACTATAGAGCTGATGAAAAAGGACAAGAATCAAAAGCGGTTTAAAACCATAGTTTCAGAGGTTATCGACGTCAACAGCATCGAAGATATTTCGGTTGCGTTTGACCATGACTCGAACAATCCGTTTAAAACGGTAATGCGCTGGAATATATAATCGCTTGACATTTGATTTTTATAGAGTTATATTAATATTATCATTTAAATGCGATGATAAGGAAATGCTTTTCACCCTAAATCCCAGAGAGCTGTTGTTTGCTGAAAAACAGTATGCGGGGTGTTTTGCGGATCACCTTTGAGCACGCGGGGTGAAATTTGAGTAAGTCCGCGCGGGGTTTGAGCCGTTATACTCAAGTGTATTGCTTGATACACGCAAAGCGGTCTTTTTGGGCAACAAGAGTGGTACCGCGGAGGAATTTGCGCCTTCGCCTCTTAATCGGGGCGAGGGCTTTTGTATTGGGAGGATAATACATATGCTGACACTCGACAAAATCTATCATGCGTCATACACGCTTCAGGAGGTTTTAAGAAAAACCGATCTTATAAAGGCTCCGAATATCGTGCCGGACAGTGAGATTTATCTTAAAACAGAAAATCTCCAAATTACAGGATCTTTTAAGGTGCGTGGTGCTTATTATAAGATTTCACAGCTTTCCGACGAGGAAAAGCAAAAGGGCGTTATAGCCTGTTCTGCGGGAAATCACGCGCAGGGAGTCGCGCTTGCGGCGGCGAAAAACGGTATAAAATCGCTAATCTGCCTGCCTGACGGCGCGCCTATTTCCAAGGTTGAGGCGACAAGGAGCTACGGAGCCGACATCTGCCTGGTCAAGGGCGTTTACGACGACGCTTACAATAAGGCGCTGGAGCTAAAAAAGGAAAAGGGCTACACATTTATTCATCCGTTTGACGACGAGGATGTTATCGCCGGACAGGGAACTATCGGAATCGAGATTTTGAATCAGCTTCCCGATATGGACGCTGTAATTGTTCCGATAGGCGGCGGCGGTCTTATTTCCGGAGCTGCATACGCTATAAAATCCCTTAATCCCAAAATCAAGGTTTACGGCGTACAGGCGCAGGGCGCTGCGAGCATGTATAATTCAATAAAAGACAATAAGATTGAAACGCTCGACCGAGTTTCCACCATAGCGGACGGAATCGCTGTTAAAGAGCCCGGGGAAAACACGTTTAACATAATTAAAGATTTTGTTGACGAAATCGTAACCGTTACCGACGATGAGATTTCAGCGGCTATTTTATCGCTTATCGAGCATCAGAAGCTTATTTCCGAAGGAGCGGGAGCTGTTTCGGTAGCGGCGGCAATGTTCGGCAAGGTGCCGGTAAAGGGCAAAAAGGTCGTATGCTTAGTTTCCGGCGGTAATATAGACGTTACCATACTTTCAAGAGTCATTAAGCGCGGACTTCTGATGTCCGGACGTTCTTATTCGATGAATATCGAGCTTCTTGACAAGCCCGGTCAGCTCAAGGATGTTTCCGCTATTATCGCCGATTTGGGCGCGAACGTCATATCCATACACCACGAGCGCGCAAGCGAGGGATCGGACATCAACGGCTGCTATTTAAGGGTACTTTTGGAAACAAGAAACTTCGAGCATATCGAACATATTAAAAAGGCGCTGACTGACAAGGGATATAATATATCCGCGCAGATCTAAATAACAAATAAAAACTTTGTTTTTATTTGTTATGTCGAGTTTTTCTTTTCACGCCGAAAAGCATGGGCGTGAAATCCGCGTTGCGGAGCGAAAAACTCGCGGCAGTGTGCAAAACGGAAGATAAATAACAAATAAAAACTTTGTTTTTATTTGTTATGTCGAGTTTTTCTTTTCACGCCGAAAAGCATGGGCGTGAAATCCGCGTTGCGGAGCGAAAAACTCGCGGCAG
>CAZHWR010000043.1:0-8723 GCA_964536085.1 uncultured Oscillospiraceae bacterium | reverse complement strand
TGTCATGTCGAGTTTTTCTTTTCACGCCGAAAAGCATGGGCGTGAAATCCGCGTTACGGAGCGAAAAACTTGCAGAGGCATTATGCGTACAATTGTCATACTGTATTAAAAACAGCCGCCGTATTTACGGCGGCTGTTTTTTAGGCATGGCGGCATTTTTGTTTGTTGCTTTTTGTCGAAATTTAATATATACTTCTTTTAACATGATCAAAGGGGAGCTAATCGTGGAATCGGCGGCAAAAATCATATTGTTGTTTTTTATCTACAGCTTTTTAGGTTGGGTGTGCGAAACGTTTTACTGCTCGATCGGAAAACGCAAATTTGTCAACAGGGGATTTTTAAACGGACCGATTTGCCCGGTGTACGGTTTCGGAGCGCTTTTGGTGGTATATCTGCTCGAACCGTTTTTAAAATTCAATATTTTTGTGATTTTTATCGCAGGCATGATTGCGACAAGCGTTTTGGAATACATAACCGGCTTTTTGCTGGAAAAGCTGTTTCATTTAAAATGGTGGGATTATTCAACCTACAGATTCAATATCAACGGCAGGGTGTGCCTTAAAAACTCGCTTATGTTCGGCGCTCTGAGCGTTGCGCTGACGTATTTTATTCATCCGCATGTAACCGGGCTTATAGATATAACTTCTCCTGCTGTGTCGGTCGCGCTGTCCGCGGCGCTGCTTATGATAACGGCTGCCGATATGATCATCACTGTTCGCAGCACACTTCAAATCAGGGCGCATATAGAGAATCTGGAAAAAATACGGGATCAGGCAAAAATATATTCCGAACAGCTGAAAATATATATGGAAGATTCAGCGGACATAAAGCGTGAAGAGGTGCGCCGCTCAGTAGAGCTTTTAAAGATTAAGCTTAACGATATAGTATCTAAGGCGATGGCGTTTAAAAGCAAGAAGCTTTTGCACAGAAGGCTTATTTCTGCTTTTCCTAATATAGGCGATACTGCGGAGCAGATAAAACAGGATATAAAAACTCGCTTCAATACCGGAAAATAATATCGGCAGTAACCATCCAAATAATATATTTGGTATCAGTTTTTAGGACGTTTTAAAAACAATGGACAAAATCATAAAAATATGGTAAAATAAAACTATTAAAATTGCAAGAAGAGGATGGTAGGTTATGAAATATAAAATAACTGTCGGCAGATTGACTGCATGGCTGTTAAGCTTGTGTATGTGCATAGGTATTATGGCTCCGTCAGCGGTGCTCAAAGCGTATGCCGCTGAATCGGGTATAAGCGATCTTTGGGTTAGCTTTTCTGCTGAAAGCGATTCAAAAGCGATAGACTCCATAAATTGGTACAATGATTCAGGCACTTATTATCTGTTTTTACCGTCCCACGCTTCGCTTGATAAGGCGTATATCAGCTTTACCGCGTCGCAGGAGGTTTATTTAACCTGTTCCTCTGCGGGAATAAGCGACCTTAATCTTACAAGCGGCGGGCAGACGGATATTTTAAAAAAGCTTACCGGGCGCACATCCACATTGTCTTGTGCGGGATATAACTACGCTCTGTATGTTATGCAGTCAGATACTGTTCCTGCAATGTATATAACCACCGAATCGGGAAATCTCGACTATATTCACCAGAGCAAAGAGAACAAGGAAAAGGGAAATATTAAAGTTGTAACGGCAGACGGCGCCGTGGACTGCGAATCCGATCTTTCATCGATAAAAGGGCGCGGAAACGCCACATGGTACGATTTTGATAAAAAGCCGTACAATATCAAGTTCAAGAGCAAAACCAACCTTTTGGGTATGGGCAGTGCAAAGGGCTGGTGTCTGATAGCGAATGCAGGAGACCGCTCTCATCTGCGCCACAAAATCGCATATGAAGCCGCAACCGCGGGCGGAATCGAATTTTGCTCTGATTCCCGCTATGTCGATCTGTATATCAACAATAATTATATGGGTACATATCTTGTCACTGAAAAGGTTGATATAGGCAAAACGAGCGTTGATATACAGGATCTGGAGGGCGCGACAGAGGACGTAAACGACGCGGATCTTGATTCATACGAAAGGATGGGAGAAACCTCCGGTTCGGTCGCCGGAACAAAAAAATGGTACGATATACCAAACGATCCCGATGATATAACAGGCGGATACCTTTTGGAATTTGAGCTGAACGACCGCTATCCCAACGAGGCTTCGGGTTTTGTTACAACCAGAAATCAGAGCGTTGTTTTGAAATATCCCGAGTACGCCTCCGAAGCGCAGGTGAATTACATCAGCAAGCTTTTTCAGGATATGGAGAACGCTGTTTATTCCGAAACCGGCTACAACAGCAAGAAAAAACACTATTCCGAGTATCTGGATATCGAGTCGTTTGCGAAAATGTATGTAATTCAGGAATTTGCCGCGAATCTCGATGTTGCTATAACCAGCTTTTTTGTTTATAAGGAGTCCGACCTTTACGGCGACGGAAAATTTCACGCGGCTCCCGTGTGGGATTTTGACAATGCTTTCGGAGCATCCAGCGGACGCTACGGATACGATTTGAGAAAAACCGACGTTGATTGGACTGAAAACGGCTATATTTATAATTTTGAGGGTACTCCTCATCTGTTCAATGCGCTCTATCATCAGTCGGACGGTTTGCTTGTAGATAGTGTTATTTACGAGTGGTTTCACAATTTTAAATCGATTATGAACGACATCGAAAATAATCCCAACTGCGAATATTCCGTAGAATATCTTTCAAAACTGACCGACGGCACTCTTGCGATGAACTCAGTGCGCTGGAATACACAGGTAGACAGGGATACCGTGAAAAATTATATCAGCAAAAGAAACGTGTATTTTAACAATAAGTATGCGGTTATGAACAATATTAAAAGCTGTACGGTAACA
The DNA here is from genome assembly GCA_964536085.1 of uncultured Oscillospiraceae bacterium. Taxonomy (GTDB): domain Bacteria; phylum Bacillota; class Clostridia; order Oscillospirales; family Ruminococcaceae; genus CAZHWR01. The sequence continues at coordinate 5,846 of CAZHWR010000043.1, read as the reverse complement.
GGGCTTGAGGATCAGCCGTTTTTGGGAACGGCGGTAACGCCGGAACCCGTTGTTACAAACTGCTATGGCCGGGTGCTTTTGTTGGGCAGAGACTATAAGCTTGAATATACAAACAACGATAAAATCGGGACAGCGAGTGTTACGGTTATCGGTACGGGGAGTTTCTCATCCGAATTAACCTGCAATTTCAATATTGTAAACGCCGACATTTCAAATGCAAAGGTCGAGTATACCGGCAGCTTTAATTACACGGGTAAACAAATCAAGCCTAAGGTCGCGCTTGCAGCGCCGTATGATAATCTTGTTCAGGATGTTGATTATACCGTCAGCTACAGCGATAATATCAACGCAGGTACAGGGAAAATAACGATAACGGGAATAGGCAATTTTTCCGGAATGATAAGCTGTGAATTTAAAATAAATCCGATTGATATAAATTCGGTTGTCGTCAGCGGAGTTAAGTCTGCCGTTTACACGGGAAAAAAGATAAAGCAGAACATAACTGTAACCGCGCTCGGGGGAACGCTTGTATCAGGAAAGGATTATTCAGTTAGCTACAGCGGCAATAAAAACGCCGGTACAGCGAAAATCACCATTAAAGGTACGGGCAACTTTAGCGGAAGCAGGACTGTCAGCTTTACAATAAAGCCGAAAAAGGTCAAGGGACTTAAGACCTCAAGCAAGCTCAAGAAAACCGTTACGGTAAAATTCAAAAAGACGGGTGGAGCAAAAAAATATATTGTTCTGTATTCGCGGAACAAATCGTTTAAAAACGCCAAAAAGAAAATTGTAAAGGTTACGTCTGTCAAGCTGAAGAAGCTTAAATCAGGCAAAAAATATTATATCAAGGTGCGCGCATATGCCGGAGGAGTAAGCGGAAGCTACAGCGCAAGGCGTGCAGTGAGGGTAAAGTAAATCAAATATGAGAAAATAAGCTGGAAGGGCGGCGCCTTGTTGGCGCCGCTTCCGCCTGTTATGGTAACATGCGGTGCAAATGAAAACACAAATGTCTTAACAGTCGGTTGGACGGGAATTTTAAATACTAAACCTCCGAAAACATGTATTTCAGTAAGGCCGGAAAGATATTCATACGATATGCTTAAAAGCACAGGCGAGTTTATTATAAATCTTACAACGGCAGGTATGGTTCGCAGTGCAGATTTTTGCGGCGCGAAATCGGGCAGAGATGTTGACAAATTCAAAAAGCTCGGATTGAAAACAGAACATGCAAGCGTCGTCGGCTGTCCGGTGCTTTCAGACAGACCTGTAAGTATTGAATGCCGTGTTTTCGACATTATAACACTCGGCAGTCATGATATGTTTATGGCGGACATAGTTGCAGTCAACGTCGAGGAATCGCTTGTGGACGAAAACGGAAGATTAAGGCTCGATAAAGCTTGTCTTGCAGCATATGCCCACGGGGAGTATTTTGCTTTGGGTAAAAAATTGGGATATTTTGGTTTTTCGGTTAAAAAGAAAAGAACAAAAAGAAAGAGGCGGTAAAAGCCGTTGGAGTCCATGATATATTTAAATCTTTTGAATTTATTTGGATTAATTTGCTCGTAGAATGTTCATAATTTGTTATAAAATATTTGGTAATATAAGGTTGGTATCAATTATTGTATATCAGGTAAGAGTAGGTCAATATTCAGAAAAATAAAGAGGTGATTGGATGGCAGAATATTTTTCAGAGGTATCGGATTTTGTTAAAGAGCTTGCAAGCGAATGCCTCAGCAACGATCACATAGATCCTGAACTGTATACTAAGTATGACGTTAAAAGGGGCTTGAGGGATTTAAACGGAAAAGGTGTTCTCACCGGTCTGACGGAGATATCCGAGATTCAGTCCAGCGTTGTTGAAGACGGTGTTTCAAAGCCATGCAGAGGAAAGCTATATTACCGGGGAATAGATGTTGAAGAGATAGTGTCAGGTTTTGTGGGTGAAAAGCGCTTTGGCTTTGAAGAAGTCGTTTATCTTTTGCTTTTCGGAGAAATGCCGGATAAAAATCGGTTGAAAAAGTTCACAGAGCTTTTGGCGGAGTACAGAATGAATCTGCCGTCTAAGTTCGTGCGCGATGTTATTATGAAGGCTCCGAGCAACGATATGATGAATACGCTTGCCAGAAGCGTTTTAACGCTCTATTCATATGACGATAAGGCGGATGATATTTCGGTTGAAAATGTTTTGCGGCAGTGTCTGCAACTTATTTCTCTGTTTCCGCTTTTATCTGTTTACGGATATCATGCGTATATGCATTACAATGAAGGCAAAAGCCTTTACATTCATCCGGCTCAGCCCGAACTGTCGACGGCTGAAAATATTCTTTATACGCTCCGTCCGGACAGCAAATTTTCCGATTTTGAGGCCAAAGTGCTTGATATAGCGCTTGTTCTGCACGCGGAACACGGCGGAGGAAACAACTCTACATTTACTACCCACGTAGTATCATCTTCGGGAACGGATACATATTCCGTTGTTGCAGCTTCCTTAGGTTCGCTGAAAGGTCCTAAGCACGGCGGCGCGAATATTAAAGTCGTTCAGATGTTTGAGGATATGAAGAAAAATGTTTCCGATTGGACCAGTGAACAGCAGGTTTCGGAATATCTTGCCAAGCTTTTAAGAAAAGAAGCGTTTGACCGATCGGGATTGATCTATGGTATGGGTCACGCGGTATATTCTCTGTCTGATCCGCGCGCCGAGGTGTTTAAGGGCTATGTGCAGCGGCTTTCCGCCGAAAAGGGAAGGGAAGATGAATGGAAGCTGTATTCCATGGTTGAAAGACTTGCTCCTTCGGTCATTGCAAAAGAGCGCCGAATTTATAAGGGTGTCAGCGCAAATGTTGACTTTTACAGCGGATTTGTTTACAGTATGCTCGGTCTTCCGACACAGCTTTATACTCCTATTTTCGCTATGGCAAGAATCGCCGGATGGAGCGCACACCGAATAGAGGAGATTATAAATGCAGGAAAAATCATAAGACCGGCGTATAAAAATATTCAGCCGAGAAGAAAGTATACTCCGCTTGACGAACGCTGATAAATCAATAAGCTAAATATCAGATAAAACGGTCGGATTTGTTCCGGCTGTTTTTTTATATGCAACAAACAGCAAACTTTTATAAAAAAAAGCTTGACAAACATCTGTTCGATAGTGTATTATATATATCGAACAGATGTTCTTGATTATTGCGACTCGAAAGGAATGTAGTAATTATGAAAAAATTTTTTGCAGCGTTTGGCATTGTTGGATGCATTTTGATTCTAGGAGCAGCCGGAATGGCAGATACCTTAAACAGCGAACATATGTTTAAAACCCTGCTTGCCGGTGTTGGAATTTCATCGTTCAGTGCAATAGGATATTTTTATTACAGGCTTTACAAAAGTTCCAAAATTGTAGATAAAAAAATAAAAAGACTCCGAGCCGGTGCATAGTAAAGCGCTGATTTTGTCAAACTTCATATTATTTTCTTTTATCAAAATCCAGAGGTTCGTATCAGCCCTTATATAAATTTTCAGGGCACAGTGGGGCGTATTTTCGGATAAATATAAACGGTTAATTGTAAAAACAGAAGGGGATAACCGTCAACGTTAAAACCGCCTGCTTTACAGTCATGTAAAGCAGGCGGTTTTATTGCGCTTCAGACAAAAATATTCTGTTTACCGGGCAAAACAGAATAAGGGATTCATTGCCGTATTGCAATCGGAAAACATATAAAATTACTATGTATATCATATAGGCGTCTGCACAGAATATGAGCTATTCAAAATACAACTGTAAAAGATGTTTCAGATAGTCGGTGTAGTAAACATAATCATTGTTATAAGCATCTATGGGCTTGTTGGAAAGCTTTTTCTTGTTCGGACCTATAATAGGCAGCTTCAGCGTACATACATTTCCGTATTTTGCGGTGCTTGAAAATTTACATTCGCCGCAGTAAAGCTGCTCGGCAATAAGTCTTGTCACAGTTAATCCTATGCCTAATCCAAAGCTTTTACAGCTGCTGTCAACAGAATAAAACGGATCAAAAATATGCGCGCTTTCGGATTTTGCCAAAAGCTTCCCTTGGTTTTGAACAGATATCGCATAATACGAATCTTTTTCCGTCAGCTTTGCTTTGATTTTACTTCCCGGCGTATGGAACTTAAGCGCATTGGATACAATATTATCTATCATCAGCGCAAGCAGCTTAGGATCGATATAGGAGACGATATCAATCATAATGTCGTTTGTCTTTATTGAAAATTTAAATTCCACATCCATAATTTCGAGATATTGTGATATTTCCTGAAATATGGTGTTCATAAAACGGTTGATATTCATCGGTTTATCGTTGCCGAGAATATTTTTTGCATTGAAATCGCTCAAAGCAGAGGTGTTCATTGTGGTTCTCAACGCTTCATGAAGCTCGGTTATAAGCCCTACGGTTACATTATCGTTGTCAAACTTTGAATAGGTTGCCGGATTATCCAGCTTAAAAGCATACTCAAAAAGATTTTTCAGCAGAGTTTTATTCTTTTCATATAAAAGAGGCAGTATTTTATCAGAATCCGTTTTGTGCTTGGAAACGTCGTTCAGATTCTTATACGGCCGAAGAGTTACGATTGCGCAGTTCATATAGTTTCCGGACTTGCATATAGAAGCGGAGTACAGAGTATTGTCCGGCGATTTTAAAACAGCTTCAAAGAAGTCGTTATTACGAAGCTTAACTACCGCCATATATCTGTTAGGAGAAACAAAAGTCTTTAATAATGAATTTTCGCAAATAAGCTGTTTACAGTTTTTATCAGCAAATTTATTCGTTTTTATAACACTAAACTCATTATTGCACAGTATAACGGGATAATATGCGTTATCGTAAATATAATTGAATGAATTCAGCAGTTCGTTATTCAAAGACGATCAACTCCTTTCTTATAATTATATCTTTTTGATTCGTGCAAGTAAAGCAAAAATATCCGCAAAAATCCGCCTTGTTTATAAATTGTTCGACGTAATTATACAAAAAAACATCGGCGTTTTATAAATTCGGTCGAGAAATATCTTTAAAAATCAGGCGTTTTACAGCCGCAATTTTTCAAAAACTATTGAAAAAATTTTCTAAATGGTATAAAATAAATATCAAGAAAAAATTTGGAGGTTTAAATTATGTCAGTTAAAGTGGCAATTAATGGTTTTGGCCGTATAGGCCGTCTGGCTTTCAGGCAGATGTTTGGTGCGGAAGGTTATGAAATCGTTGCTATCAACGATTTAACAAAGCCCTCCATGCTCGCAGACCTTCTTAAGTACGATACCGCTCAGGGCGGCTATTGCGGAAGAATCGGCGAAAACAAACACACTGTTGAAGCTACCGAGGATTCTATAATCGTTGATTCCAAAGAGATTAAAATCTATGCTATGGCAAATGCCGCTGAGCTTCCTTGGGGCGAAATCGGTGTTGACGTTGTTTTGGAGTGCACAGGTTTTTATACCTCAAAAGCAAAGGCTCAGGCTCATATAGACGCCGGAGCTAAAAAGGTTGTTATTTCCGCTCCCGCGGGCAACGATCTTCCGACAGTTGTTTTCTCGGTCAATGAGGATACTCTTACAAAAGAGGACACTATCATCTCTGCAGCTTCCTGCACAACAAATTGCTTGGCTCCCATGGCTAACGCACTCAACAAGTTTGCTCCTATCCAGAGCGGTATCATGTCCACTATCCACGCTTATACAGGCGACCAGATGATTCTTGACGGTCCGCACAGAAAAGGAGACATGAGAAGGGCAAGAGCAGGCGCGGCGAATATCGTTCCTAACTCCACAGGCGCGGCTAAGGCTATCGGTCTTGTTATTCCCGAACTCAACGGCA
>CAZHWR010000042.1:0-15305 GCA_964536085.1 uncultured Oscillospiraceae bacterium | reverse complement strand
AAGCCTTGATTTTACTGGCTTTTTTGGTCGATGGGCTTCATCGTCGGGAACAAAAGAACATCGCGTATCGACGGGCTGTTGGTGAGTAGCATAACAAGCCTGTCCACACCAAAGCCAAGACCGCCTGTCGGGGGCATGCCGAATTCGAGCGCAGTGATAAAATCTTCGTCAACCTCGGCGTTTGCGCCCTGTGCGCGCTTTGCCGCGACCTGCTTTTCAAATCTTTCGCGCTGGTCGATCGGGTCGTTAAGCTCGGAAAACGCATTGCCCATTTCGCGCGCGTATATGAAATACTCAAACCGCTCGGTAAACGCGGGATTATCCTGCTTTCTTTTTGCAAGCGGCGAATTTTCAACCGGGTAATCATATATAATAGTCGGCTGGATGAGCTTTTCTTCAACAAATTCATCGAAAAACGCAAGAAGGACATGACCCTTTGTCGCGCTTTCGCCCTCAGGCACTTCTATACCCTTTTGCTTTGCCTCATCTCTCGCCTGCACGTCGGTTTCCCATGCGTTATAATCGACGCCCGCATATTTTTTGACCGCCTCGACCATCGTCAAGCGCTCCCACGGACCCGCCATCTCGATTTGTGTGCCCTGATAGTCAAGCGTTGTAGTGCCGCACACCTTTTTGGTGACTGTTATATACAAATCTTCGATAAGATCCATCATACCGTGATAATCGGTAAACGCCTGGTACATTTCGATAGTGGTAAACTCGGGGTTATGCGAAGTGTCCATACCCTCGTTGCGGAAGATTCTGCCGACCTCATACACTCTTTCAAAGCCGCCCACGATAAGCCGTTTTAAGTACAGCTCGGTTTCAATCCTCAGATACATATCCATATCCAAGGTGTTGTGGTGAGTTATAAACGGGCGTGCCGCCGCGCCTATTTCAAGCGTGTGCAAAACGGGAGTGTCCACCTCTAAATATCCGAGATTGTCAAGATAGCTTCTGATTTCCTTTAAAATAAGGCTGCGCTTTACAAACGTATCTCTAACCTCGGGATTAACTATCAAATCGACATACCTCCGACGGTAGCGCATGTCGGTGTCTTTAAGACCGTGGAATTTTTCAGGCAGAGGCAGAAGCGATTTCGACAAAAGCTTAATCTCGGTCGCGTGGACCGAAATCTCGCCGCGCTTTGTTACAAAAACAAAACCTTTAACACCCAAAATATCTCCGATATCAAATTTTTTAAACTCAGCGTAGCTGTCCTCGCCAACGTCATCTATCCTGACGTAGCACTGCATTCTTCCGGTTTTGTCGTGAATGTCGATAAAGCTCGCCTTGCCCATACCGCGCTTAGACATCATGCGCCCTGCGATGGACACCTCTTTGCCCTCAAGCTCGTCAAACGAGCTTCTGATTTCCTCAGCGTGCGCCGAGACCTCATACGATGTCTCATTATACGGATTTTTACCGCTTTGGGTAAGCTCCGTCAGCTTATGACGGCGCATTTGCAGTTCGCCCAAATCGCCTAAATTCTGTTCTGACTGTGGTGTGTTTATGCCCTCGCTCATGCTTGCACTTCCTTGCTATTGATGTTGACTTAATCTAAATAGGGATAAAACGCCTGAAAGCGGTTCTTTCCCTTGTTTGGGTTAAGTCTTATTTTGAAATACTTATAATCTTCAGCTTGATAACTCCGACCGGAGCCTGCGCTTCTACTGTTTCTCCCTCTTTGTGACCAACGAGCGCTTTGCCTATCGGACTTTCATCGGATATTTTATTTTCTGTCGGATCAGATTCGGTTGAACCAACGATATAATATTCTTCCTGCTCGTCAAACTCAACATCCAAAACCGTGACCTTGGAGCCTACGCAAACCATATCTGTTGAAAGCTCTTTTTCATCAAGCACGCGCGCGTTCTTAAGCATAGCCTCAACCTGCGCTATACGCGCTTCGACCATAGCCTGTTCGTTTTTTGCTTCGTCGTACTCACTGTTTTCAGAAAGGTCACCGAAAGACAATGCAACCTTTATCTTATCGGCAACCTCCTTGCGCTTTACCGTTTTAAGCTCCTCTAACTCATCAACGAGCTTTTTAAGCCCTGCGTCTGTTAAAATTATCTCTCTGTCTGCCACTTATCGTGTCCTCCCGAATATTTTTTTTTGAATATTAAATAATATTATATTAAACCCCGTTTGATGTGTCAAGGGGAATTTTAACTTCATAAACTGCCGCGGCAGATATTTTTTATCCGCCGCGGCAGCCTGCAAAATAGCCGTTTATTCGTATTTTGAATTTGCGACCTCTATTGCTTTTACAAGCTGAGGATCGGTTGTTTCATCAAGAGTGTCGAACGCTTCCTCCTGCTCTTTTGTTAGAGTAACCTGATAATCCGGCTCTATTCCGACGCCGTTAAAATTAACTCCTCCCGCAGAAGCAAAATGCGCGGTTGTGAATTTTATCCCCGAACCGTCACTCAATGTATAGGTCGTCTGCATAACGCCCTTGCCATAGGTTTTTACCCCCACCGATTCGGTTTTATTATAATCCTTCAGCGCCGACACAAACAGCTCGGCCGCGCTCGCCGTGGAGCCGTTCACCAACGTCACCATCGGCAGAGTTTCTTCGTTCTCATCAGACGTTGCAAGCACTTCAGTCGTATTGTCATTATACGTTGCCGTAACGATATCACCCTCTGGCAAAAGTATGTCTAATATTTTTGTCACCGAGTCGAGCGTTCCGCCTCCGTTGCTTCTAACATCGAATATTATCGCTTTTGCACCCTGTTTTTTCACCTTTTTCAGCGCGTCAGAAAACTGATCGACAGTTTCTGCATTAAAATCAGTGATTTTTATATATCCGTTTGTTTCCAGCATTTTATATTCCACGCTGGGAATCTCAACGTCCTTCCTGATAAGCTCGGTCTGCTTTAGATCCTTGCCGTCGCGCCGAACAGTCAACTTGACTTTTGTTCCCGCCGAGCCTTTGATAAGCTTGACCGATTTGGTATAACCGGCGGAAGCGACGTCCGTATTTCCGACCTTGACAATCAAATCTCCCTCTTGGAAGCCCGCTGCTTTTGCAGGAGAATCGTCAATAACGCTGACTATTTTTATATATCCGCTTTCATCCTCTTGGGTAGTAACGCCTATGCCGACGACCACACCGTTGTTTTCATCTGTTTCTTCCTTGAGTTGTTCAGCGGAAAGATAAGTGGCGTAATCATCGTTCAAGCCGTTCATATAGCCCTTTGAAATGCTGTCGAGCAGAACATCCTCGTCGATTGTGCCGTCATAGTTTTGTCGGACGAGCGAATCGACCTCCGATATTTTTTTATAAAGCGCCTCTCTGCTTTTAACATTGCCCACAAGCCCGTTAAAAATATTCGTCGAGAAGATCATTGTTATAATGAAAGTAATGATTGCGATTATTGCGGAAAAGCTGACAGCCGCTCCAAGTGATACTTTTTTATTCATATGAATTCTCCGTTAAATAAATCCCGTCATTTGTACTGGCTATTTCAGATATGTCCACGGACTCACCGGAGTTCCGTTTTTCCTTACCTCAAAATGCAGATGGGGTCCGGTTGACCAGCCTGTGCTGCCGACCCTTGCTATAACGTCGCCTTTTTTGACCGTCTGCCCTGCCGAAACAAGCACGATACTGGTGTGACCGTACAGTGTTGAAAGGCCGCCGCCGTGGTCGATAACAACGTAATTGCCGTAGCCGTTGGAATTATAGTTCTGCGCTATGAGCACAGTTCCCGAAGCGGCCGCAACTATTGACGCTCCGTATATACCGCCGGAGGAAATATCTATACCCTTGTGATATTCCGAGCTTCCGTCGCTCCAAGTGCGATAGCCGAAATCACTGGTTATGTTCGTGTATCCCGGGCAGGGCCATGTAAACTGTCCCCCCGTGTATTTTGACGAGGAAGAGCCCGATCCGCTGTTTCTTTTTTGCGCCGCGGCAATGGCAGCCTGAATTTCTTTTTCCGCCTGCGCCATCTGGCGTTCAATTTCCTCTTTGTTTTCCTCATACATCTGCTGTTCGCTTTCAAGCGTCTGCATTGCCGCTTCGGAGTCCTGATAAGCAACGTCAAGATCCGCCTGCTTCGCTGTAAGCTTGTCCTTTGCCGACTGAAGCGTCGCCTTGTCCTCCTCAAGCTCTTTTTTTGCCTGTTCGAGCGCCTTTTGATCTTTTTTGAGCTTTGTCACGATCTGCTTGTCATACTGAGATACACGGCGGATAAGTTCAGTTCGCATTATAAAGTCGGATAGATCCTCTGCTCCTAGCAAAACACCCAGCATCGACGGATCGGACGACATATAAGAGGCCTTCACTCTTTCTTTAAACAGCTCATAGGTTTCTTTGATTTCCTTTTGCTTTTTAGTTATTTCCTTTTCATTTTCCTCAATTTCAGCAGTTGCCTTGCTTATCTGCGAATTTAAAACGCTTATCTGCTGCTGAGTCAAATCGATTTTTTCCTGAAGCGCGTCCTGATTTTTCTGCTCCTCATCGATTTTTTCCTGCGCTTCGTCAAGGCTGTCTTTTAACGCCTCCTGCTTTTTTTCCAAAGCGTCATATTTACTCTGAAGATCATCGAGCGTATCCGCCGAAGCACTGATTCGGCCAATCGGCACACCCGTTATAGTGACAGCGGTCACAGCCGCCATCAGCACGCATACCAAACGCTTAAGCCCTGCTGATTTCATGCATATGCTCCTTTCGCAAAAATCAAACCTTTAGATGCTTTCTTATGCTGAAAATACTTCCGAGCGCACCCGTAAGCATTCCGGACACTGCAAACGCCAACGCCAGCGGCAACGCTACCTTGCTGAACGGAACTAAATTGCTCAGCATGGTTTCAAGCCACGCGGCGGAATTGCCCGTTACTACTCCGATACCCTTAACATAAGCCGCCCAAATTATCAAAAATGCTATTATTGCGGAAACAAGCCCCAAAACAAGCCCTTCTACAACAAAAGGAAGACGGATAAATCCGTCGGTCGCACCGACATATTTCATTATGTTTATCTCACGTCTGCGCGCAAATACCGAAGCGCGGATAGTGTTTGCGATAATGACCACCGAAACCACTATAAGAGCAATGGAGACCGCTGTCCCGATGGTATTTATAATATTCTTTGCGCTTGTGAGCGCCTCTCCCATTTCAAGCGACGCGTTCACCTTGCTGACGTTTTCATAGCTTGATATATTTTCGACTGTCTCGGACATACGGCTTAAATCGGTGATTCTGACCGTAAACGACGCTGGAAGAAAGTTTTTGTCATCAAGTCCGTCAAACAGTCCCGCGTCATCTCCCATCGACTCTTTCTGCTTTTCAAAAGCTTCTTCCTTAGAGATGTATTCAACTTCAAAAATATTGTCATTGGCTTCAAGCTTCTGCCTCAAAGCCTCGATTTCTTTGTCAGTCGCATCGTCCTCAACGAAAACAACCGCTTCGTTTTGCTGTTCAACATATGTAACCATACTGTTGACGTTTATTGTAAATAACATCGCAAATCCCACAAGCAGCAAGCAGGTCGTTAAAACGCCTATCGATGCAAACGACATCAATCTGTTGCTCCAAATGTTCTTCGCGCCGTCTTTAACCAAATAACCAAAACTGCTTCCAGTCATTTTTGCCCCTCCACATAACCGTCGAACGCAACCATACCGTCTTCAATGCTGATAGTGCGTCCTCCGAAATCTTTTACAAGCTCGTGCTCATGAGTTACCATAAGTATGGTAACTCCGCAGTCGTTGATCTTTTCAAGCAGCTCGACTATTTCATATGAAAGCTCCGGGTCTACGTTTCCCGTGGGCTCGTCCGCAATTATAAGCGTAGGGTCGTTGACAAGCGCGCGGGCTATCGATATCCTTTGCTGTTCTCCGCCGGAAAGCTCGTCCGGATAACGCTTAGCTTTGTCTGAAAGCCCCATTAGATCAAGCACATACGGCACTCTGCTTTTTATAAATTTGCTCGAAGCGTCGGTCACACGAAGGCTGAACGCGATGTTGTCAAACACTGTGAGCGACGGAATCAAACGGAAATCCTGAAACACTACTCCGATTGATCGCCTAAATTTGGAAATTTCGCGCCGATTTAGAGCGCCCAAATCATAGCCGTTAACGATGACCCGCCCTTCAGTCGCCACGTTTTCGCGCAAAAGCAGCTTTAATAGCGAGCTTTTGCCTGCTCCCGAAGATCCGACTATAAATGCAAATTCCCCGCTGTTTATATCAAGACTGATGTCTTTTAACGCTGTCGTACCGTTGTTGTACTGAAACGTTACGTTTTCAAGATTAACCATCAATAACTCCCCTAAAAGTTTTAAATTGCTCTCGGCGGGATAACCCCGCAAATGTCATTTGGGACAGACGTCTTATAAGCTGTCTGTCCCAAAATATACCCTGCTGCAATCTAAAGCTTGATCAGAACTTTACAGGACAAGAGGTCAGGTATTTTTTAACCATAAGCGCTATTTTAAATACTATAGCGTGGTCAAACTCCCTGAGGTCAAGACCTGTGAGCTTTTTGATTTTTTCCAAACGATAAACAAGTGTGTTCCTGTGAACGAACAGCTTGCGTGACGTTTCGGAAACGTTAAGATTGTTTTCAAAGAATTTTTGAATTGTGAAAAGCGTCTCGTGGTCGAGCGACTCAATAGAGCCCTTGCTGAACACTTCCTTTAAAAAAGTTTCGCAGAGCGTAGTCGGAAGCTGGTAAATAAGGCGTGCGATACCGAGATTGTTGTAGCTCACTATGCTCTTTTCGGTGTCGAACACCTTGCCGACTTCAAGCGCCACCTGCGCTTCCTTAAACGAACGCGCAAGCTCTTTCACTCCGACAACGACCGTTCCTATACCCACTGTGGCGCGGGTGTAAAACTCGCTCGAAAGAGTGTCTACAATCGAACGTGCGAGCTTTTCCAGATCTTTTGAATCGATACCTGATTTTATCTCTTTGATTATTACTATATCCGATTCGCTGATATTGAACACAAAGTCCTTTTGCTTATCAGGGAAAAGATTCTGAATAACGTCGTAAGCGCTTACATCGTTTGACGAAACTATTCTTATAAGCAGAGCAACGCGGCTTACGTCCATATTAAAATGCAGTTCTCTTGCCTTCACGTAAATATCTCCGGGGAGGATATTATCAAGCACGATGTTTTTGATAAAATTGTTCCTATCGTACTTTTCGTCGTAATACTGCTTAATGCTGGACAGCGTTATCGCCAGTATCGAAGCATATTTAGCAGCCATTTCGTCCACGCCTTCAACAAACACGGCAAAGTCCGGCTTGAGATGAGGACCGAACGGCTTGTAGGTCAAACCGTCTCTGACAAATATATCATGTGTGTCGGACATTTCAATCGAAACAAATTCGTATGTTATTCCCACCTTTGACAGCTCGCTGCAGGCGATTATGGTCGCTGTATCGTCAACAACGCCTATCGTTCTGTCGATTTCGTCTCTCATCTGATGGACTACACCCTGAAAAAGTCTATTTGACATGTTTTTGCCTTCCTCTCATGATAAAAACGCATTTCAAGCCCACCCGCGGAAACAAGCGCCGCCGCGCCCGGGCAACACCGTTTTATATCATCTAAATTAATATAATCTCCGCATGTATCAAAATTGTATCGCGGAATCCATATAGTTTTATTTTACCTAAATATGTTGAATTTTGCAACCCTGTTTTTTATCATTTTATCAAATTTGTTGTGTAATATGGATTTTTTCGCGGATAACATTACATTTCGGTAACAAAATCCGCTTAATATATTACAAATTGTAACATATATGAGTTTTTTATATGTTAATAAAACGTGAATTCACAACTTCATAAACGCAATACGCCCTGTCCGCAGTATTGCGGACAGGACGTATGAAACTAAAGAAAATAAATCTCAAAACAAATGCAAAAGCATCAATCACAGTTATTAGTGGATAATAGCCTGCTCTGTTTCCTTATCAAAAAGATGAATCCTGTTGGGATCGATAGCCATTTTAATCTGATCTTCTACCCTTGCCGTTGAAGACGGCGAAACTCTTGCTGTAATGCTTATACCCTCGCAGTTAACAAACAGGTATGTCTCGGCGCCCATGAGCTCGGTAACATCGACTGTGCAGTCAAACAAGCCGGTTTTGGCGTTGGAAACATAAAATTCTTCATCGTGTACGTTTTCGGGACGAACACCGAGAACAACTTCTTTTTCAACATAGCTGTCAAGAATCTCGGGCTTCGCTTTAGCTGCGGGAAGCTCGACCTGATATTTTCTTCCGCGGGTCGTCTTAGTGTCTTCCGAGCCAAACTCAACATAGTATTTATCGCCGTTTTTATACAGAACAGAATCGATAAAGTTCATCTGAGGAGAACCGATGAATCCCGCAACAAATCTGTTGACCGGTTTGGAATAAAGGTTCTGAGGCGTATCGACCTGCTGAATGAAGCCGTTGTTCATAACGACGATTCTTGAAGCCATTGTCATAGCCTCAGTCTGGTCGTGCGTAACATAGATAAAGGTTGTTCCCAGACGCTGATGGAGCTTAGAAAGCTCGGTCCTCATCTGTGCGCGGAGCTTAGCGTCGAGGTTTGAAAGAGGTTCATCAAGCAGGAATACCTGCGGCTCGCGTACGATAGCACGTCCGAGTGCGACACGCTGGCGCTGACCGCCCGACAAAGCCTTCGGCTTACGGTCAAGCAGGTGGGTGATATCGAGGCTCTGCGCCGCAGCGGCAACACGCTTTTTGATTTCATCCTTCGGAGTCTTTCTCAGTTTAAGACCGAACGCCATGTTGTCAAAAACAGTCATATGAGGATACAACGCATAGTTCTGGAAAACCATCGCGATGTCGCGGTCTTTCGGCGCTACGTCGTTTACGAGTTTGTCTCCGATATAAAGCTCGCCGTCCGAAATATCCTCAAGACCGGCTATCATACGAAGGGTCGTGGATTTTCCGCAACCGGAAGGACCTACAAGAATTACGAATTCTTTATCCTTTATTTCAAGAGAAAAATCCGAAACAGCCGTTACTCCGCCCGGATATCTTTTATAAATGTTGCGAAGTGATAAACTTGCCATAAAATGATGACCTCCTTAAAATTGTAACAGCGATATCTATTCAAGTTAAAGCTGTATTTGTTTATATTATAATAAATTTTTTCTAAAAATAACAGTACCTATTATACCCAAACTTTGCAAATTTGCTTTATATAAAATGCATATAAATATAAAAAAACGTAGAAATATTGGTGTTTTTTTATTCTATACGCACAAGATATTTACTTTTGTACTCTTCCATTGCCGAAACGAACTCTCTGTCCGCTCCCTCGTGCAGCTTGGAAATATACTCATGGTGATTAAGCTCCTCCATGCCCATTTTATACCCTAAAACATAAACGGCGATATTGGAGCAGTGATCCGACATTCGTTCGATATTGGTCAAAACTTCAAGGAAGTTTACACCGCATTCCACAGTGCATTTGCCCTTCTTGAGCCTTTTGATATGTTTTCGCTTAAGCGATTCGACCATCATATCGATCGTTTCTTCAAGCGGTTCTATCTTAACGGCGAGCTCTTTGCTTGAAGTGTCGTAAGTATCAGTTGCAAGCTGTATAATTTCAAGTATTGCCTCTGAAACGATTTTTAATTCGCTTTTCGCCTTTTCGGAAAAATTAATGCCCTTTTCGTAAAGCGCGTCCGACTGCTCGGTCAGGTTTATGGCATAATCGCCGATTCGCTCAAACTCCGAAAGCACATGGAGGTTTTCCGAGACTATGCGCGACTCGTCCTCCGTGAGTTCCTTGTCCGCGAGCTTAACAAGATACGCGCTTATTGCGTCCTCCATCTTGTCAATGGTGTCTTCGCGGCTTTTTATCCTGTCAAGCAGCTTCAGGTCGTGCTTTTCAAACATTTTAATCGCGTCCCGGCAGTTTTTGTACGCAAGCACGCCCATACGCTTTACAGATTCCTTGACCTGCTCAAGAGCGACAGCCGGAGAAATCAGCAGACGTTCGTCCAAATTCTTGGCGGTTTCGTCTGTTTCGTCATCGTCCGCCTTGCCTTCCTTGATAGTGATCTCAGCAAGCTTAGCAAGCAGTCTGCTGAACGGCAGGAGTATACATGTTGTGGCTATATTGAATATCGTGTGAAAATTCGCGATTCCGCCTTTATCAAGCGTCGAGGTCCAAAAAGGAAGACCGACCGTGTATTGCACGGCGTATACTACTATCAAGAACAAAAGCGTTCCTATAACATTAAAATAAACATGCACCATGGCGGCGCGTCTTGCGTTTTTTTGCACTCCTACGCTCGAAATAAGCGGAGTGACGCAGGTTCCTATATTTTGACCCATGATTATCGGAAATGCGGAGCCGAAGGTTATCGCCCCGGTAGTGCTGAGTGCCTGCAATATTCCGACAGAAACCGATGAGGACTGCACAAGCACCGTCACCACTGCTCCGATGATAACGCCTAAGACGGGGTTTGTCAGTGTGGCGAACAGCTGCTGAACAGCAGGAACGCCCTGAAGCGGTTCAACGGCGGATTCCATCGCGAACATTCCATAAAAAATTATGCCCAGACCGACCAGTACTCTTCCGATATCTTTATATTTGCTGCGCTTAGACGCCATATAAATGATTATGCCGATAACAGCTATCAGCGGGGCGAGCGTTGTGGGTTTTATAAACTGAAGCGCCGCGCTCGCGCTTCCGTTGCTGTCAAGATCTCCCAGACGAATAATCTGAGCCGTAACGGTAGTTCCGATATTTGCGCCCATAATAACGCCGACCGCGGAATAAAGATTTAATATTCCGGCGTTTACAAGCCCTACAACTATGACCGTCGTTGCCGCAGAACTTTGGATTACAGCGGTTATAACCGCACCGAGCAAAACGCCCTTTACCGGATTGCTCGTGAGCCTTTGCAGCACCTTTTCCATTGAACCTCCAGCGAGTTTTTCCAATCCTCCGCCCATCTGGTTCATACCAAAAAGAAATAATGCAATGCCGCCCAATAGCTTAACAGCGCCGATAATAGCATCAATCATAGCAAACACCACGCCTCATTTTAAAAATCAAGACGTCCTTTTCTTCTAAAGTCTTGGAATAAAAATCAACCGTTCATCTTAAAAACCGATGTTTATTGATCCTATTTTTAATAATAACATTCCGAAACACGATTTGTATATTGACTATAAAGCAAATTAATCTAAACCAAAACAGTAAAAATTTGTATATTGTTTCGGATTTTTTAAAATCCCGTCTGCAATATCGGCTTTGCCTGCATAACGAGCTGTTTGTCGTTATCATAGCTTAAAAGCCCGACCGCCCGGTTCAATTCGACCCAACGTATATCCGAAATTTCCTCCTCCTGGGCGGAAAAATCGAAGTTTTTTGCCTTTGCGATGAAATACACTACTTCCTTTTGCGTATCCTTTTTAGGACTGTACGTAACCGTTTTTCGGAACGTCGTGTCGATTATAACGTCAAGACCCGTTTCTTCCTTTATTTCTCTTACGGCAGTCTGCGCCTCAGTTTCACCTGCTTCCACATGACCCTTGGGAAACGACCAGTGGCCTCCGCCCACATGCTTTACCAGTAAAAGTTCTGTGTTTCCGTGAAATTTTCTGAAGACTATAGCGCCGCAGGATTTTTCAAATTTCATTTTATCCTACATCACCTTTCGAGACTGTAGGCCCCTATATCCGAAACCTACCCATAATAATTATTTTTATTTTACCATAAATTTATAAAAAAATCTCGGTTTATAATAAAAAATGTGCTTTTTCATGAGTTTCAACAATTTTTACCGCAAAAATTCTATAACGTGACAAAATATTAACTGCCGGCTGCCCTGATTTTCAAAGTCGAGATTGTATGAATAAAAAAAATGTGATACAATAAATTATAACTTGCGCCCGACAAACCGATTCAGCAATTGGGTGTAAGCCAAATATCCGCCCGTTTAAAACAGGCAAAAGGAGAAATGCATAATGATATACAGAAAAATCGGTAACTCTTCTATAGAGGCTTCCGCAGTCGCTTTGGGAACTTGGGCGATCGGCGGCGGCGACTGGTGGGGCGAGAACGACGACGAGCAGTCGATAAATACCATCCGCACCGCAATCGAAAACGGCATAAATCTTATAGACACGGCGCCCGGATACGGCTACGGCAAAAGCGAAACGATAGTCGGCAAGGCCATAAAGGGAATGCGTGACAAAGTGGTTCTTTCCACAAAGGTCGGACTTTGGTGGCTGGACGAACGCGGAACCGACTTTTTTGAGATAGACGGTATTTCCGTCCGCCGTTGCCTGGAGCCGGACACGATAAAGAGAGAAATCGAGCTTTCTCTAAAGCGGCTTGACACCGATTATATCGACGTTTATTTTACCCACTGGCAGTCCGAGCCGCCGTATTTCACCCCTGTAAAGGACACTATGAACTGCCTTATGGATTTAAAGCGCCAGGGGCTTATAAAAGCCATCGGCGCTTCAAACGTCGACCTGCACCATATCGACGAATATCAGCAGTACGGCGAGCTCGACGTTATACAGGAAAAATACAGCCTTGTTGACCGTCGCTTAGAAAACGAGCTTATCCCCCGCTGCCAAAAGGACAACATCGGACTGTTCGCGTATTCCCCGCTCGAGCAGGGACTTTTGACAGGCAAGGTCACTATGAACACGGTTTATTCCGAAAAGGACACCCGCAACCGCGATATTTGGATAAAGCCCAAAAACAGAATCAAGGTTATTAAGCTTTTGGAGTCGTGGGAGGATCTCACAAAGAAATACGACTGCACGATAGCAAACCTTGTTGTCGCATGCACAATGCGCCAGCCGGGTGTAAGCCATGTTCTGTGCGGAGCAAGAAAGCCGCACCACATTATCGAATCAGCCAAAAGCGCCGATATAAACATAAGTGCCGAGGATTTAGCCCGCATGAGAAAGGATTTTGAAGCCATCGGCGAGGCAGAAGAATAAATACCACATACATCCGCGATAAAATATAACATAAAAAAGGAGGAAACGATAGTTTTCTCCTTTTTTATGCGGATTACACTTTGCTACACCGCATATTCAAACGCGATATCGCCCCTGATATATTTCATAATCCTTCAGCTTTACCTCGCGAAAACCGTATTTTTCATGAATATGCAGCGCCGCTTTCAGCTTACTGTTCGACAATATGAATATTTTTTTGCGCCGTGACTCACAGCCCAGTCCATCGATGCCTTAAACACCGCGCTTCACGCACACTTATGCGGGACGTGCTTATTGGAAGAAAGCTTGCACAGTTCCCACGTTCCGCGGCCGTCCGACGGCTTTGCCATGCACGCTGCCAAAACGATATCATTTTCAACGGCAAAATAAATCATAGCCCCTTTTTCAAGACTTTCCTCGATGTGAAAAAATGTATCTTTATCTTCCTGTTCAAGAAAGCCGAAATTATCCACAATCCAGTCAGTATTAAACCTTATAAAATCCGCCTTGTATTTTCCTGATATTCGATAATTTCCATTTTACAGATAATCCTCCCGATGCGGAGTAAATACGTCGACAACCTCTCCCGCTTCAAGCACCTTAAACGAATGCGGCACATTGCCGGGAACAGCGTAGCTGTCGCCCGCCTCAATAATAAATTCATTTTCTTCCACGGTCATAAGATACCGTCCCGAAATTACATATTCGCACTCTTCATGAGAATGAATATGCTCCTCGGCATAATTCCCGACAACGTAATTCATCTTCGTAACCATTGATTTTTCCCCAACCGCAAGAGAACCCAGATTAACTCCTTTGAACGTCCTCTTTTTTGCGTCTTTCTTTTTTCACAACAGTTCTTTCGCCCATAAAAATCATCTCATTGTATTTAGTTTGATTTAAGTATATACTCTCTTTATAGATAAGTAAAACGAAAATATCTAATGCTAATATAAGGAAATATGAATTTATGAACCGATACATCGCACTTCAGAAAACAGTAGAACTGGGAAGCTTTTCAAAAGCCGCCGAGGCTATGGAATATTCACAGTCGGCTATGAGCCAAATTGATAGCGTCCTTAGAGGATGAAATGTCTATAAAGCTGATAAACCGTTTCCGCACCGACGCAAAGCTCACACTTGAGGGCGAAGAGCTTTATCCGCATATAGAAAAGCTGATTTACCAGTATCACTCCGTTTTGGAAAAAACAAATGAAATCAAAGGGCTGCAAACAGGCACCATACGCATGGGTACGCTCGCAAGCATTTCCGCTCACTGGCTTCCGGAACTGTTAAAGGAATTTCAGGAGCAATACCTCGGAGTCGAATTTGTCATTCACCAAGGCGATTACACCTCCATTTACGAATGGATAAAAACCGGCGCCGTTGATTTCGGCTTTGTAAACCCGAAAGCGGTCGGCGGTATTGAAACCATCGTCTTAAAAGAAGGCGCGATGCTGACCGTTCTGCCACAAAATCATCCTCTTGCTAAAAACGATGTAATTCCCCTTGATTTATTGGTGCCAAAGCCGTTTATTCTTTTGGAGGAGGGGCATTGCTACGAGCCTTTGGAAGCGTTTCGCTCAATCGGAATAACGCCGAACATAAAATACACCATCCACGATGACTATGCTATTATGACGATGGTGGAGGCGGGATTGGGCGTCAGCATTTTGGCGGAGCTGGTACTGCACAGAACAAACTACAAAATAGATCTCCGCCCGACTGTTCCTTCAATATCGAGAACTATCGCAATCGGATATAAAGACAAGTCAAGCCTTCCGATCGCCTGCAAAAAATTTATTGAGCTTTTGCGTTCGCACTTAAATGAACTGCCTTAAAAACGAATTTTTTTACCGCGGCTCTGAATGATATAATTCAAAATCCACTATTTCATCTGCGCGGTAACGCAAGATTCCGCATTCGCCGACATTGTAACCGTCGTATGAAAATTCCGATACATAAAAAGTCCGTTTTTTATCCGAACACATAAACGTCACGACATTTCTATAAACTTGTGTCGGCCGCTTCATTCTTATCACAGTTTCCGCATAACGCTCTTTTTTTATAACTTCCGCGTTGACCTCCCTGATTTTTGAAAATCTATTAACGCACCGCCTCACAATAATACTTATAGAAATAAACGCCGCAAACAGGGCGAATATCAGGTTAATAATACTGCTTATATTATTCAAATGGCTCATTTTTATCCGCCTTTAAATATATTTCTTTATCCGAAAATAGTAAAAATCCGCACGATATGCGTAATCGTGCGGATTTAACAACGCTATACCAATTATCTCTTTGAGAACTGGGGCGCGCGGCGTGCGGCTTTGAGACCGTACTT
>CAZHWR010000041.1:0-15384 GCA_964536085.1 uncultured Oscillospiraceae bacterium | reverse complement strand
GGCTTACTCTGTAAGACATTGGGGTCAGTTGGTTCGAGTCCAACAGGGGGAGCCAAAAGAAAAAGGCCATCCGCAAGGATGACCTTTTTCTTTTGTCAAAAAATTAATTTACAAATATTGGATGTTGTGATATTATTAAACAGAATAATTAAGGTAAAATTGATGGCTTTAAATATGTTATTTTTAAGCTGTTGTGGAACGGAGGTTAATTTATGAAAAGGATTATTAGTTTGTTGTTATCAATCGTAATTATTATTAGCCTTACCGCCGGTTTTGAATTATCTGCTTATGCAGATAATTACAATAATTTATTTAATAATTATCTTAATACTATGGAAAAATATGATAATAATATTTCAATGAATAATGAGAATAATAATGGATTGTTTAATAGCATGATTTACGATTTTGATAATGACGGAAAAGAAGAATTAGTTACGGCTGAGATTTGGCATAGATTAGAGCCATATATAATTTTTTCTTTATACAAAATAGAGAATGATGAAGTCAAACTAGTAGATACATTAGCACGTATCAATATAGAAGGTTATGGAAATTATTCTGTTAATATGTGTGCAATATTAGTTAATAATTCTATAATGCTGCAAAAAAATTTGTACTCAAATGGAGGAAGTATAACGGTACAGGAATATTATAATATACTTATTGCAAATGGTGAATTTAAAATAAAAGCTGATTATTTATCTTATGAATATCCTAGATATGACCGATATGAATATAGCGAAGAAATCAGTGGAAAAACATATAGTTCTTATAATGAATTTGTAGAAGCACTAAAAAAAGCTAATCAGAATATATGTAATCATAATGATTTTGATTATGATAATGATGATTATACCAATTATAACGGTTTTAAGGGAAATCACATATTCACGTTATATTATGATGTTAATTTTAACTCGCCTGGAGAAACAGGTTTCATTTATTCGAATAAATTTCAGATTAACAATAATTATTCATTTAATGATTATTTTTCAAAAGATATAATCAGTAACTACAATTATATTCATTCAACGCAAGGACCGGCAGGACCTTTGATGGATGACGCATGGGATATAAACAAGCTTGCAAATGGTTTTGTGCAGGGTATAAATCATTTGGGAAACGGCAAAACAACAGAGGAAAGCATACAGGAATTTTATGATGCTGTTTTATATGATTTAATTGCAAATACATATTCTTTGCCAAACTTTGATTCGTATATGCAGCAACGATTTAATAAACTGAAAAATGAAATGATAGATTATTTTATCGGCAAGGGCTTTGATATTTTCAGTACTTCGAGCAAGCCAGACTCTCAAAAGCTTTTTGATAATGTTAAAGAATTTGTTGCCGACTTTGCAGGAGCAAATCAGGATGAATATGAATTAACATATGATTTAATAAATTCGTTGGCGGATGGTTTTAAAGACGGAACGGAGTGCGTTGAAAAACTCAGTCAGTATATGGTGCTGAAAGAAGAAGGAGCAAAGCTTGAAGGCGCATTAAAATTAATGGAACAAAATGCTGAAAACGATATACTGAAAAAAGCAATCAACGACATTATTAGTTCTATCCATATGACGCCGCAACAATATATGGATGATGTCGTTGCCGCCAAAATGAAAGAATACGGATTATCAACAGCTGAAGAACTCGTAACAAAAATTTTCGAAGAAATTATAGTAAGAGGATATAAAGCGGCTTTTAAAGAAGTACTGCCCATTGAAGAAATTAAATTGCTTGCAGATATAATTTATTCACTCACAGATGCATTTTTTGCAACGACAACGAATAGCGACCAGCAATATCGACTTTATATTTATATTCAAGTTGAAAAAGCTGTACAAAAATCAATTACGTCTGCAAAAAATACTTATCAAATCATCCAATTAGAAAGCAATGCGGCAGTATTGGTATCGTGTTATGATATGTATTTAAGAATTTATGAACACGAGATTGCTGAATGCCTGAATTTTGCTGATATTTATTATAATCAGGGTGTGTTCAATATAGTCAAAAATAAACTATTCAATGGTGGCAAAAATTATCAATGCGCTGTTGATTGGATAAATTCATATAATTACGACTTAGGAAAGCTTCAGGACATTGAACAGAACGCATATGAAAAATGGGGACTGGATAAAGGCATTATCAAAAAAGTTTATGTATTTGTTATGGTAAATGATAATGTGGCTACATATAATGACTATAATGTTACCACGGGCTCTACCTTCAATATTCCATCCATGCAGAACACAATTAACGTATTAAAAGAATTAACAGGCTATGATGTTGTTACAAATGGAAATTATTATGACAGACAGTTGACTAATAGAATTATCGGTGGATCATTTGAAGTAAATAATAACACTGCCGTGTTTGTTGATTTGGATTTAGTAAAACGTCAACTTACTAAAGCAACAACATTAAAAGATGGCAGCGAGATAACTATAGATGCCCTGACGAATCAACAACTTTACAAAAGAATCATTCCAAAAGTAAGCAATATAAAACTAAGCAGCACTTCATACACATACAGCGGAAAAATGATTACTCCTATGGTTACTGTAAAAAACAGTAAAGGCTATGCATTAAATGAAAAATCTGATTATAGATTAACATATTCAAGCGGCAGAAAAAAGGTCGGAAAGTACAGTGTTAAAATAATTTTAAAAGGCAACTACAGCGGAAGTAAAACGCTTTACTTTACAATCAATCCAAAATCAACTGCCATTTCAAGTGTTACCGCTAAATCAAAAGGATTTACTGTTAAGTGGAAGAAACAAGCTACTCAGACAACAGGTTATCAGATTCAGTATTCCACAAGCAAAAATTTCAAAACGGGCGCCAAAACCGTGACAATCAGCAAGAAAAAAACGACTTCAAAAACAGTCAAAAAGTTGAAGGGTAAGAAAAAGTATTATGTGCGCATTCGCACTTATAAAACCGTAAACGGAAATAAGATTTATTCGAGCTGGTCTAAGGCCAAACAGGTAATCACTAAAAGATAGTTGTATAACTTTTCGTGGCGGGAAGGCATATTCTGTTTCTCGGAATGTATTCGCGAATAGGTGAGCTTCAAATCGAAGCCATACTAAAAAATCAACACAAGAATGCGTTCGGTTTTGGACGAGGCGACCGACCCGTGGAAAATCAAGGTCAACCATGTTGAGCTCAAAAATATCATTCCGCCGAAGGAAATTCAAAACGCCATGGAAAAACAGATGAAGGCGGAGCGCGAACGCCGTTAAACCATCTTGCAGGCGGAGGGTCAAAAGCAGTCGCAGATATTGGCCGCAGAGGGTGAAAAACAGTCCGCTATTCTGCGCGCGGAGGCGACAAAGGAAGCGAAATCAAGAAAGCGGAGGGAGAAGCCGAGACCATCAGAAAGGTTCAGCAGGCGACTGCCGACGCTCTGAAATATTTGATCGAGGCAAATCCCTCAGACGACGGCGTTTTGAAGCTTAAAGCGTCGGTGCCGATTTTCCGTTGTGGGAGCCTGAGAAAGAGGTTGAAATGTTTTTAAATCTTGATATATCGGATTCCGACAAAGAAAAAATTGCTTCTCTTAACGCACTGCGGCAGCTGGGGTAATTTATCGTATTTTGCCTTATCGGTTGTTGCGCCCCGGATATAAATATGGTAAAATAACTGCGAAGTAATTTGTCTGTGATAAACACAGCTTTTGCAGAAAGGATGGATGTTAAATGAGCACAAAGCTCACGAGATTCAACAACCCGCTTTATCAGGGGCAGGATCCGTTTATAATGAAAAAGGACGGCTATTATATCTTCGTTTCCTCCAGCAATGACGACAGGAATAACAGGATATATGTTTCAAAATCCAAGTCGCTTGTTGAACAGGGTGAAAAAATCGCTGTTTTTGATTCCAAAGGAAAGCAAAAAAGAATTTTTGCGCCTGAAATATTTTTTATCGACGGTAAATGGTACATTTACTACTGCGCAGATTATGAAAGCGAAAACTGGCGCCATATGGCGGGCTGCCTTGAATCGGTGAGTGATGATCCGCAGGGCGAATACATAGACAGGGGAATACTCTACACCGGCGAAAAGGGCGTAAACTATATGGCGAACGATTTTACGACTGCTTTCTGGAACGGTCAGCTTTACGCCATCTGGGGCACTATGGACGGTCCCGAGTGTCCGGCTATCGCGCCTATGGATAATCCGTACACAATAACGGCAGACCGTTCGTCTTTTCCCGAGTGCCGCGGTGAGGGTCCGCGCGCACTCACAGACGGCAAAACGCTTTACGTTACCGTTTCGCAGGGACCTTTTGCGTGCATCGACTATCATCTCGGCGCGTATATTTACGACGGCAAAGGAGATATACTCGATAAAAACTCGTGGACGTATGAGGACGACTGGTTTAACCACACCGAAGACGTTTACGGTCCCGCGCGTTCTAGCTTTGTAAAGTCGCTTGACGATTCGGAGGATTATATGGTTTACCATTCCAAGGTCTATAAAGCGAACGATAACGGCTGGCGCGAGGTTAATATTCAAAAATTTACATGGGAAAACGGTCGTCCTGTTTTTGGGAAGCCTGTTTCTCCGTTTGAGTTCCAGCCGCTTCCTTCGGGCGATCCGGGGATAGGCGACGTTTACTTCGCCGACGAAGCGGAGTTGTTCGGCGGCAAGGTTGAAAGTGAGCACAAGGGCTTTCAGGGTTCGGGATATGTCAATATTTCCGCAAAAACCAATCCTAAGGTCGAGTTCACTGTAAACGCCGAAAAAGAGGATGATTATTTTATCCGATTCAGATATGCCTATGGCGTAAAGGTCGAGGGCGAATACGGCGAACGCAGTACGCAGGCGCCGCTAAAGGGTAAGCTTGATTTAGCGGTCAACGGTGAGTACAGCCAGACGGTAGAGTTTGACAAAACCGATATCACGTGGGACAGCTGGATGTATGTCGGGCGCAGGATACATCTTGCCGAGGGTGAAAATAAAATCACTATCGAAGCGGCGACGCCCGACAGGGACGATATCAATCTTAATTACATAAGTATAGATACATTTTAGTATGCAATATAAAAGCTCCGTGGGATTTAATTCCGCGGAGCTTTTGTTTATCGGTTGAAGTACATATAAAGGCGGCATTTTATCATGCCATTGTAGAGCTTTCGCTCCTTGTTTGCCTTTCTTCCGAAAAATTTTTCGAATTTGTCGTCCGGGCTGATTATGTAAAAGCGGTTGTTAGATTTTAAATCAAACCGTTTTCCCATTATTTCATACAGCTTTTGCGCCTGCTCTATTTCCAGCAGCCTCTCTCCGTAAGGCGGGTTACATACGACGAGCGCGCGCTTGTCGCCTGGTATGTTAAAATCAGAGATATCCGCTTTTGCCAATTTTATCCGGGAAGCCACTCCTGCTTTTTTTGCATTTTGTTCCGTCAGTTCAACGGCTGCCGGGTCGATATCGGAGGCATACGCTCTGAATGTTGCGTCGCGCCGGATCATATCCAGTCCGCGGGCGCGTTCATCCTGCCATGCGATTTTTGGAATACTTCCCCAGCTTTCGGCGGCGAACCGTCTGTTGATTCCGGGAGGAATATTGAACGCTTTCATGGCGGCTTCGATTGAAAAGGTCCCCGAGCCGCAGAACGGGTCGAACAAAACGGTGTCGGGATAAATTCGGGCGATGTCTAGTATGCCCGCCGCAAGAGTTTCTTTTATTGGAGCAGTGAGAGAGTTTTGGCGGTATCCGCGCTTATGGAGCCCCGCGCCTGACGTATCGAGCATAACGGAAGCAATATCCTTGTGAATTGAAAAGCGTATTTGAACGGGTGCTTCGGTTTCTTCAAACCAGCTCAATCCGTACTTTTCCTGAAGCCGCGTGACTGCGGCTTTTTTTATTATCGACTGGCAGTCCGGAACGCTCATAAGGCGCGAATTGAGCGCCCAGCCTTTGACCGGGAAGGCGTTGTGCTTTCCGATGAACCGCTCAAACGGCAGGGATCTTGTCCCTTCAAAAAGCTGCTCGAACGTTTCGGCGCGAAAGCTTCCGAGGTTTATAAGCACCCTTTCGGCGGTTCGCAGATTGATGTTTGCGCGCGCGAGCATCTGCTCGTTGCCGAAAAAGGAAACTCTTCCGTCGGATGTGTTTACTTTGCTTGCGCCCATACGCCTGATTTCGCCGGATAAAACGCTCTCAAGCCCAAAAAGGCAGGGGCACACGATATCCATTTTGTTGCTCATTGATTTTATCTCTTTCTTTAAACAAGTATTCGCACGCCTTTCGAGTCGTTGCTTTAAAGGCGTGCGAAAAGATTTATTCGGATTCGATAACGGCGTATTTGCCGTCCGACCGTTTATAAACAACATCGAAATTGCCGCTTTCGGCGTCTTTGAAAACAAAGAAGCTGTGACCGAGCATTTCCATCTGCAAAATAGCTTCCTCAACAAGCATCGGCTTGACGGAAAAGGTTTTTTTCTTAACAACCTGTATTTCGCTTTCCGGTTCTAAGTCGTCTTTGTAAATTTCAAACGCATCGGAGTCTGTGTGGATTTGCTTTTCGAGCTTGGTTTTGTTTTTTCTGATTTTGCGGATTATGTTATCCACACAGTCGTCTAAAACAGCCAGCTTGTCCGAGCCTATTTCCTCCGCGCGGAAAATCATGCTGCTGCATTTGACCGTGACCTCTATAGTGATATAATTTTTAACGGGTACGAGTTTAACAGTTGTCTTGCCGCCCGAAAGAAAGCGGTCAAGCTTTGCAAGCTTTGATTCGGCCTGCTGCTTAAAATTGTCCGTCAATGTGATTTTTTTGGCGATGAAGTTAGTAGTCATAACCGGTACCTCCCGTTCATAGTTGGAGCTTTGGCTCTGATTACATTATATATCATTACCGAAAAAATCACAAGACATTTGGCTCAAATTGTTTATAAAGTCAATTCGAGCAGGCGCTCACAGCGTTATTTGCGCGTGTCGGGTAACATGGCAGCCGATGTTGACCGCAACGGGAAGTCCTGCGATATGGGTGGGGAAGGTTTCGATGTTGACGCAGAGCGCTGTAACGCTTCCGCCGAAGCCCTGCGGCCCTATGCCGAGCGCGTTGATTTTTTCTAAACATTCGCTTTCCATTTGTGCGTACAGCGGCTTGGGGTGGCGGATGTTTATATCGCGGCAGAGCGCCTTTTTTGCAAGGTAAGCGCACTTTTCAAAATCCCCGCCGATTCCAACCCCGACCACAATAGGAGGGCATGGATTACTTCCTGCGCGGCTGACGGTATCTGTTACAAAATCTATAATATTGTCTTTATTTGCGGCGGGAGTGAACATTTTAAGCGCGCTCATGTTTTCGCTTCCGAAGCCCTTGGGAGCGACGGAAATTTTCATCCTGTCTCCGTCGACTATTTTTGTGTGAATAACGGCGGGAGTGTTGTCGTTTGTGTTTTTACGTTCGAGCGGGTCGGACACTATCGACAGCCGCAGAAGCCCTTTTGTATAACCGCGGCGTACGCCTTCGTTAACAGCGTCGTTTAACGCCCCGCCGGTTATATGAACGTCCTGCCCGATTTCTAAAAACACAACCGCCATGCCGGTGTCCTGGCATATGGGAATATCAAGCTCGTTTGAAGCCGAAAGATTTTCCAAGAGATCGTCGAAAACACTTTTGCCGACGGGAGAAACCTCTTTTTCGCGGCAATCCTTAATTCGGCTGCAAAGCGATTCGGGAAGCCGCTTGTTCGCTTTTATGCAAAGCTCGCTGACTGCGCTTGTAATTTCAGACGTTTTTATTTTTCTCAATTGATTTCACCTCTTACGACCTTGCCGTTTATTATTACTGTTTTAGGAGCAGCGTAAACCGAGAACGGGTCGCAGTCGAACACGGCAAAATCGGCGTGCTTACCGACTTTAATCGAACCGACGGCATTGTCGATCCCGCAGATTTCGGCAGCGTTTATCGTGACGGCGCGAAGCGCGTCGCGGTCATTCATCCCGCCTTTAACGCACAGTCCCGCCGATATTCCCAGATACTGTATTGGGATAACAGGGTGGTCGGTGCAGATTGCGGTTTTAACGCCGGCGTTTGCAAGCGCGCCCGCGTTTTCTATTGTGTGCCCTTTAAGCTCGGGCTTGCTGCGGTCGCATATCACGGGACCGACGATGACATTTGCGTTTTCTCCGCTCAAAATATCGGCAATTTTATGCCCGTCCGTCACGTGAATCAATACGCAGTCGAGCCCGAACTCCCTTGCAATTCGCAAAGCGGTAAAAATATCATCCGAGCGGTGTGCGTGAAAAAAAGCTTTGGCTTCGCGCTTTAAAACAGGAATCAACGCCTCGCATTTTGAATCGTATTCGGGCGGGTCAAAATCATCATCCTGCTCGGAATGGGTAAGATCAGACATATAGCGCTTGGTTTTGTTTAACTGCTCGCGGATAAGCGCGGCAGTCGCCATTCGAGTGGCGGGGGACTGACCTTTTGCGTTATAAACTGACTTGGGATTTTCTCCGAGTGAAAATTTCATCCCGACGTTCGGGTTAATAACCATGTCGTCGATTCGCCGACCGTGAGTCTTCATCGCTATCCACGAGCCGGAGATGGGATTAGCGCTTCCCGGACCTGTTAAAACAGTGGTGATGCCCGCGGCGAGCGCTTCTTCAAAGCAGCGGTCGGTTGGGTTTACAGCGTCCAAAGCGCTCATGTGCGGCGTAACAGGGTCGGTTTCCTCGTTGCCGTCGTCGCCTTCTGCGGCGAGCGAGTCCTCCCACATTCCTATATGTGAGTGCGCGTCGATAAACCCGGGGTAAACCGTTGCCGAGCGAACATCTATAACATCGGAGTCGCCTGACGGAGCAAACTGCATATCGTCCACATCGGTTATGATACCGTTTTCGCATCTGATATATCCGTTTTCGAAATCAGCCGATTCCATAGTTATTATTTTTGCGTTGATGATCAGCATAAAATACCGCCTTAAAAATTTTTTTTACCTGCCAAAATACGACCTTTTATCTCTTTACATTAAATCTTCATGGTGGTAGTATAAAGCTGTGGCGCAAGCCTTGATTCTATTTTAGTGCCGTGCCGTTCCCGTCGGCATGCTGCGTGTATGCGCCTAAAAGCGGATATTGACAATCCGCTTTGCTTTTTTACTCCCTTCATATGATTTTATTTTATCTTTAGGATTCCGGGCTTTCGGAGTCCTGTTTTTTTGTTTTAAACCGCTGAGGATTTACGGCTGTTTTTTTATTGCCTCATTGTATTTTTTTGCGGTAAGCTCAGTTTTGTTTTCGCCGTAATGATAGTATACGCGGTCTTTGAGCTTGTCGGGGAGATACTGCTGCTTGACGTAGTTGTTTTTATGCCCGTGGGGGTAAATATATCCCTTGCCGCGGTTTAGCTTTTCCGCACCTGAGTAGTGGGAGTCCCTTAAATTATCGGGAATACCTCCGTAATTTCCCGCCTTTATGTCCGCTATAGCTTCGTCGATGGCGCAGATAGCGCTGTTGGATTTGGGAGCGGTCGCCAAAAGGATAACCGCCTGGGCAAGCGGGATTCGCGCTTCGGGCATCCCTAACTGCATAGCCGAATCGACAAGGCTTTTCACTATTGAAGCAGCCTGAGGATAAGCGAGCCCTATGTCTTCGCTTGCGATGACTAACAGCCTGCGGCAGGGGGAAATGAGGTCGCCCGCCTCCAAAAGCCGGGCCAGATAGTGAAGCCCCGCGTTTTCGTCCGATCCGCGGATGGATTTTTGAAATGCGGAAAGTATGTCGTAATGCTCGTCGCCGTCGCGGTCGTACCGCATACTGGATTTTTGCGAAAGTGCAAGCGCGGTGTCCATTGTGATTGTGATTCCGCTTTCATCGCCGGGGGTCGCTAAAACACAGAGCTCTGCGGCGTTTATCGATTTTCGGACGTCCCCTCCGCTTGAGGCGCAGATGTGGTTTAAAACGCCGTCGTATAGGGTGATTTTCTGTCCGAGCTCGTTTTGCATAAAGTCAAACGCCCGCTTGACCGATAGCTCGATATCAGCGGAGGAAACGGGCTTAAATTCAAATACCGTCGAGCGGCTTAAAATGGCGTTGTAAATATAAAAATACGGATTCTCGGTTGTCGAGGCGATGAGTGTTACGCTACCGTTTTCTATGTATTCAAGCAGAGACTGCTGCTGCTTTTTGTTCAAATACTGAATTTCGTCCAGATAAAGGATAACGCCGTCCATTCCCGCAAGCGTGCCGGTTTCTTCAACGACCGCCTTAATGTCCGCTGTGGAGGCGTTGGTGCCGTTTAGCTTGTGCAGGCGTTTGCCCGCGCGCTCGGCTATGATCCGCGCGACGGTGGTTTTGCCTACGCCGGACGGGCCGTAAAATATCATATTGGGAATCCGCCCCGATTCAACGATGTTTTTAAGCGGCATGCCGTCGCCTAAAAGATGCTGTTGACCGACCACATCGTCAAGCGACAAGGGGCGTATTCTGTCTGCCAGCGGAGCAGCCATTGCAAACCCATCCTTTCTTTTAATAAGTGCTGTTCAAAGTCAAAGGAGCGCCCGCGGGCGCTCCGAAGGGTTTATTCATAAAGGGGATATTTTTTGCAAAGCTCGGTAACGCCCTGCCTGATTTTGTCTTTGCTCGCTTCAAAATCCTTTACGGCAAGATAGATGTATTCAGCAATTTGGTTCATATCCTCAGGCTTGAGTCCGCGCGAGGTGACGGCGGGAGTGCCGATTCTGATACCGCTTGTGACAAACGGACTCTGCGGGTCGTTCGGTACGGCGTTTTTGTTGACGGTGATGTAGACCTCGTCCAAACGGTGTTCAAGCTCTTTCCCTGTGATATTCATGTTCACAAGGTCAACGAGCATCAAATGATTGTCTGTGCCGCCGGAAACAAGATTGAAGCCTCTGCTTGTAAGACCCTTTGCCAAAGCCTTGGCGTTGTCGGCAACCGTCTGCATGTAATCTTTGAATTCGGGCTTTAACGCTTCGCCGAAGCAAACCGCCTTTGCGGCGATTGTGTGCATGAGCGGACCGCCCTGGATTCCGGGGAAGATGGCCTTGTTGAGTTGTTTTTCAAACTCCGCACGCGCCAGGATAAGACCGCCTCTGGGACCGCGCAGGGTTTTGTGGGTCGTGGTGGTGACAATGTCCGCGTAAGGTACGGGCGAAGGATGGAGCCCGGCGGCGACAAGACCCGCGATGTGCGCCATATCGACCATTAGGTATGCGCCGACTTCCTTTGCAATTTGCGAAAGCCGCTCGAAATCGATAATTCTGGGATACGCCGAAGCGCCGGCGACTATCAGCTTGGGCTTGTGCTCGCGTGCCAGCTGCAAAACGGTGTCGTAATTTATCCTCTGGGTCTGTTCGTCAAGACCGTAGGAAACGAAGTTAAAGTATTTTCCCGAGATGTTAACGGGAGAGCCGTGAGTTAAGTGACCGCCGTGGGCGAGACTCATTCCCAAAACAGTGTCGCCCGGTTGCAAAAGGGCGAAGTAAACAGCTGTGTTTGCCTGTGCGCCCGAATGCGCCTGAACGTTCGCATATTCCGCGCCGAACAGCTTTTTGGCGCGCTCGATCGCGATATTTTCAACGATGTCGACGTCCTCGCAGCCGCCGTAGTAACGCTTGCCGGGGTAACCTTCGGCGTATTTGTTGGTTAAAACGGTTCCCATAGCCGCCATAACAGCGGGGGAAACGATGTTTTCGCTCGCGATAAGTTCCAGATTTCTGCGCTGGCGCGCAAGCTCTTTTTCCATTGCCTCTCCGACCTCGGAGTCGGCGTTTTTAACGAAGCCGATAGTATCCATCAAATTATCGAACATTTTTATCTCTCCTTTTGATTTAAAAATCAATACACCCTAATTATACCGTCAGACCGGCTGAATTGCAACAATATTGAAGGATAATTTTTACTGTCGGTGCATATTATTTAACATAAATACGGTATTCGGAGCTTTTAAAGAAAGGAATGCCTTTAAAATGGAACAAAACGGTATGTTTGAAGACAACAAGGATATAACGGTCGATACCGAATTCGCGGATATTTCGGGTATAGACGATTTTATTGCGCCGCCTCAAAAGCGGATAAGCTTTATAAACATCCTAACTATGCAGGCGATAATATGCACTGTTTTAATGATTGGAGCGGTGCTTTTGGGAACATTCGCTCCGAGTGCGTTTGAATATTGCAGAAGAAACTATCAGACGCTGGTTTCAGCGGACGCGCAGACGTTTGTCAGCACCGCAAAGGAGAAATTTTCCGAAGCGGCAAAGGTCATAAAAAATCTGCCGCAGTCGGGAGCGGGCGCACAGTCGGAGCAAAGCTCGGATTCCTCTGCGCAGAGCTCGGATAACGCCGCTTCACAAAGCTCGCAGATAAGCTCTGAGGAGTCCGGCGTGAGCAGTGAGCAGAGCAAGGCTGCAAGCGACAGCCTGGAAGCAGAGGCGTCTGCCGCTGCTTCGGGCACGGGCGGAACGCCGCAGGCGATACAGAAGTTGGGGGAGATTCCCGCGGGGGCAACGGTTTTGCCTGTGAGCATAACGATAGACTTTACCCGTCCGACAAAAACAGGTACTATATCCTCATATTTTGGGCAGAGGATACATCCGATAACCGGGGAATACGAATTTCATACCGCGCTTGATATAGCGGCGGCAAAGAATACCCCAGTGTATTCAGTGGCGGATGGTACGGTTATCGAATCAGGAAAAGACAAATATCTCGGAAAGTATGTGTACATAGAGCACGCAGACGGCTTTCAGTCAAAGTACGGGCATTTGAACAAACGGTGCGTAAAAAAGGGCAAAAAGGTAAAGGCGGGAGAGCTTATCGGCAAGGTCGGAACCACGGGATATTCCACAGGATTTCATCTGCATTTGCAGCTGCTTAAAAACAAGGTGGCTTTTAACCCGTTGTTTGTGTTCAAATATGCTTGAGATAAGCGTTTTCGGTATAAAATTCAAGTTTTCATTTCTGTTTTTTGCAGTCGTGACCGCGATGATGATATGCGATAAGTCCGGCGCGCTTGTCCCCGGACTTATATGCTGCGCGGTGCATGAAGCGGGGCATGTGGCGGCGTTTTTGGCAATAGGCAAAAAGCCTGAAAACATTTCCTTTGAAGCGACCGGGATAAAGCTTACCAACCCCGCAGGCTTGCTTTCACCTAAAAAAGATCTGATTGTTTTGGGAGCGGGGTGCGCCGTAAATTTTATTGCGGCGGCGGTTTTTTATAAAATAAGCCGCGTTTTTTTCACGGCGAATATGGTCATAGGTTTATTTAATCTGATGCCAGTTTATGCGCTGGACGGCGGCAAGATAATATATACTTTGCTGTGTATGCGGCTACTGCCGCATACGGCGCGCAGAATAGTGAACGTTATTTCCGCGGCAGTGATAATACCGCTGTTGTTTTTCGGGGGAACGCTGCTGTTTTATTACGGCAATGTGACCCTGCTTTTGACCTCTGTTTATCTTTTGGCGCTGCTTTTGTTTAAAACAGGAGAATAAAGATTAGCGGTGCAAATTATCTTAATTAAAGCGAAGCTTTTAGATGGTCGGGACTTAAACGACGCAAACCCCGCCGCGCAAATTGCTGTTTGCGCGGCGGGGGTTAATGTATACTGCGGTCTATTTTTTGATTTCCAGTACTGCTCCGCGGTTGCCGGAGGTGACAAGCTTTGCATAGCGTGCCAGATAGCCGGATTTTATTCTCGGCTCTTTGGGAGTCCATGCTTTTCTGCGCTCTTCGAGCACTTCGGCGGGAACGTCAATATCAATCGTATTCGCCATGATGTCGATTTTAATGATATCGCCCTCTTTGACAAGCGCTATCGGACCGCCGTCCGCCGCTTCGGGCGAAACGTGACCGATTGCCGCGCCCCGCGTTGCGCCGGAAAAGCGTCCGTCGGTTATCAATGCAACCGATTCGCCCAGTCCGCTTCCCATTATCGCGGAGGTGGGGTTTAGCATTTCGCGCATTCCCGGGCCGCCCTTGGGACCCTCGTAACGGATTATAACAACGTCGCCCGCGTTGATTTTACCGCCTAAAATCGCCTGCATGGCGTCCTCCTCGCAGTCGAACACTCTGGCGGGACCTTCGTGCTTTAACATGCTTTCCGCTACCGCCGAACGCTTGACAACGCACGAGTCGGGTGCGAGCGAGCCGCGCAGAACGGCTATACCGCCCGTTTTGGAGTACGGATTTTCAACATGGCGTATAACTTCGGGATTTTTGTTGACCGCTCCTTTTAAATTCTCTTCTACGGTTTTTCCCGTGCAGGTGATACAGCTTGTGTCGAGCAGCCCTAATTTGTTTATCTCGCTCATAACGGCGCGAACGCCGCCTGCGAGGTTGAGGTTTTCAATGTGATGCGGGCCGGCGGGAGCAAGGTGACAGATGTTCGGAGTTTTGTCGCTGATGCTGTTCGCCATATCGAGATTAAGCTCGATTCCCGCTTCGTGCGCGATTGCGGGAAGGTGGAGCATACTGTTGGTGCTGCAACCGATAGCCATGTCCATCGTGAGCGCGTTTTTAAACGCGCTCTCGGTCATGATATCGCGCGGCTTGATATCGTTTTTCAAAAGCTCCATAATCTGCATTCCCG
The DNA here is from genome assembly GCA_964536085.1 of uncultured Oscillospiraceae bacterium. Lineage (GTDB taxonomy): Bacteria > Bacillota > Clostridia > Oscillospirales > Ruminococcaceae > CAZHWR01. Next base: position 800 of record CAZHWR010000041.1, on the reverse strand, counting down.
CGTGCTTTGCAAGGCGGATTCTTTCGGAGTAAACGGCGGGTATGGTGCCGTTTCCGGGGAGAGCCATTCCCAAAACCTCGGTCAGGCAGTTCATAGAGTTTGCGGTGTACATTCCCGAGCAGGAGCCGCAGGTGGGGCAGGTGTTTTCTTCATATTCCTCCAGCTTTTCTGCGGAGATTTTTCCCGAATTAAATTCTGCGACCGCTTCGCTCGCCGCGGAAAAGCTGACCTTACAGCCGTCGACAGTTCCCGCGAGCATCGGACCGCCGCTTACGAATATGCAGGGGATGTTCAGCCTTGCCGCCGCCATCAAAAGCCCGGGGACGTTTTTGTCGCAGTTGGGTATCATAACAAGCGCGTCGAAGCCGTGAGCCAAAGCCATAGCTTCGGTCGAATCGGCTATAAGCTCCCTTGTTACAAGCGAGTATTTCATTCCCGAGTGACCCATTGCGATACCGTCGCATACTGCGATAGCGGGGAACACTGCGGGAGTTCCGCCCGCCATTGCAACTCCGAGCTTGACCGCCTCGGTGATTTTGTCGATATTTATATGCCCTGGTACGATCTCGTTAAACGAGCTGACGATTCCGATAAGCGGACGGGACATTTCCTCTTTTGTAAAGCCGAGCGCGTTAAACAGCGCGCGGTGAGGGGCGTTTTGAAGCCCGTTTATGATTTTTTCACTTTTCATAAAATCATTCCTTTGCGTGGTTTTGTAAAAAAAGGTATCCCGTGATTTTAGGGATACCCTTATTTTTAATTGGTGTGACCGAACCTGTAAGCCGAGTTCTGTTTACGTG
>CAZHWR010000040.1:0-15655 GCA_964536085.1 uncultured Oscillospiraceae bacterium | reverse complement strand
TTTGCTACTCCCATTACGGTAGAAGTAATAATATAACTATAAAGGAGCTAATTTTGACAGATAAAAAAATACTAATCATACTATTATCACTTTTTGCTCTGCTGCTAATGTCAGCATGCAGCAATTCAGAAAGCAACATAGACAACAGTGTACAGGCAAACAATGCAGTTTCAAACTCGGTAAACTCACAATCAAACTCACAAACCCAAACAACAGTTTACGGAACTCCTGAAGATTACTACAATAACGGCAAAGAGCTTGGTAATATAATTCATTCGGCTACAAGCGACGATATAATCTTAAACATTAACGGCAGAGAAGTCACACAGCTTCAATTTGATATTTGTTTATCAATGATAGGCGGAACCGACAAACAAAAAGCATATGATACGCTTGTGAAAAATCAATCCATGTATCAGCAAGCCGAAGCTCTTGGGCTTAATGTAACTGACTCTGAATTAGACGAATACGTACAATATAATTATAACGCCTTCATCAATGGCGGAGAGCAGGCGCAGGAATGCTTTAGTGAATACTGCCGCGGCATTGGGATTAAAGAAAGCGAATATGTTGAGTTGATGAAGTCACTCCCGACTATGAAAGAGAATGTTTTATATCAAAAGTTGTATCAGTATGTTAAGGATAATGAATACAGCAAAACAGACAAAAATCAGGAGTTTGAAGAATATTTTGATGATTATGCAGAAAAGCTTGTAAAAAACGCTAATATTAAAATACTAAAAGACCCACGAAAATAGCGAATTTTTTGCAGAAGTTAATTACTAAGGAGGTTTACATATGAAAAAGTTCATAGCTTTATTGCTGACATTGTCTATACTGTTTTTGCTTGCAGGGTGTGATAAAACAGCTGCACAGCAGGTAAAAACCAACACCGACGGCGAATATATCTATTATGCGGATGAAAGCGGAATAGTAAAAGCCAAATCGGGCGACGAGCAGTCCGAAACGGTTGTTTCCGGCGTTGACGCAGACAACATCACTATAGACGGCGGGGCTGTTTACTACCGAAGCAAATCGGACGGCAAAATCTATTCGTCCGACGGCAACACCGTTGCCGATGAACAGATATGGAGCTTTAAGCTTGTCGGCGAAACGTTTTACTGCGTCGATATGCAGATGAATTTGTTCAGTCTCACTAAAAGCGGCGAAAAAAGCCAGCTTGACACATTAGCCTCCAACCTGCAGACAGACGGAGAAAGTCTATACTATATAAAATCAGAAAACGCCTTGTCTACAAATCGCACTATCTGCTCGATGAAGCTCAGCGACAAAAAAACAGCCGTACTCACCGACAGCAAAAATTTCACCGCGCTCGCAAGCTCGGACGAGGGCTTGCACTACACCGTATCACAGGACGACGGTTCGTTTGAATATCTGTTGGACACAAGCGGAGGCAAACAGGACAAGCTTTTGTGCCCGTCGGGCAATTGCGCGACTGTTTGCGACGGATATCTGTACTATGTGAGCGATAAAACCCTTTACCGCTCAAAGCTGTACGAAAACGGTCAGGAAAATCTCGGCATAGACTGTGAGTACATAACTATAGAAAACGGATATGTGTTCTGCACGTCTTACGGTGAATCGGGAGTTAATAATAATTCAACCGAGAAGCATAAGATATCCGAGCTTAGAGCTGCCGATTAAACGGCTGTAAACCGACCCCGCTCATGTTAAATCAAAAATATTTTATCAGCCGCCATATTCAGACAGACTTTTATATTTGCATTATTTTGCCTGATTTTATATAATAATAGAGTATTTTGATTTTTCAGGTGATAAACATGCAGCTATTTCGTAGGGCTTCGGCAATATTTACCGCATTTCTGATTACGCTTTCGTCGGTCGCATGTCCGCTGTCCGTTTTTGCTAAGTCGGACAATTCCCGCCCTGTCGCTCCCGCGAACGTAAGCATCGTCAGAACTTTTAAAAGACAGGCGAGAATCAAGTGGGACGAGTCAGAAGGCGCTGAAGGATATTACGTTTACCGAAGCTCAAAAAACGGATTCGAAAAAATAGCCGACGTTAAAAAAACACGATATATTGAAAAAAATATCGGCAGAACAAAAACATACAGCTATAAGATTTGCGCTTATACCGTTTCAAACGGTCAAATCAAGCTGGGCGATTATTCACAAACCGTTACGCTTGCCAAAGCGAGCGTATTTTCAAAAAAGCTCGTCAATCAAACGAAGCTCCGCCCAATGCTTACCGGTCATATCGACGTCGATAAAAAAGCCGAGAAAATACTCAAAAAAATCATTAACAACAAAATGTCGAACTATCAAAAGCTCAAAGCGATATACAAATACTGCGCTACTGCCTTCAGCTACAGCCGAAACCCAAACTATTATTTGACCTCCTCTGATTATTCCGCAAAGCTTTATAAAAACTCCGTCGCGATGGATATTTATTACCTCGACCGCGCCATGACTGCGTTTAAAACAAAAAAAGGCGCGTGCACCGCGTATTCCGGAGCATTGGCAGTGCTGTGCGATCTCGCCGGGTTTTCCGCTTATATCGATGAAGGAGACATTCACTCAAGCAGCGGCGGTTACACAGGTCACACCTGGGCAAAGGTTTATTTCGGCGGAACGTATTTTATCTTCGACCCGCAGGTCGAGCAAAGCAATCTTAGCTCAAACAAGATTCCATATACATATTTCGGTCAAAGCCCGAAATCATCAAGATATAAAAGCAATAAAACAACGCTTAGGCGCTCAGTAAAGCTAAGAAACAAAGCGCAGAAGGCATTCTGCGGCAAAAGCGCAAAGTCAGTGACAAAATAGCCATGAGCAGACTGTATAACGGCATAACGGCACAGAAGCCGCCCTTGGGATTTGTTAAGAATCCCAAGGGCGGCTTTTAACGTACATCCGAAAAAATTACGACAACAGCAGGGCAGACGTTTTATCCGCCCGATTATTCCCGAAGTCTAACACTAAGCCGTTTTCTTGTCCGACGGCTTCTTTTTATATGTAAATGCGAACTTCAGCAGTATAGGGGCGACTATTGTAGTCAGCACAACGACTATTACCACAGGAGCCATGACCGATTCCGGCAGCAGATTGGAGCTTAACCCCTTGTTCGCAACAATAAGCGCTACCTCGCCGCGCGAAATCATACCCGCGCTTATCTCGACCGCCTCACGCTTTGAGTATTTGCAAATGCGCGCGCCGATAAAGCAGCCAATGACCTTTGTTAAAACCGCGACTGCGAACAGCAAAACGGTAAACACTATAAGATTGACGTTCATATCGGGTCTTGTTATTTTAAGACCGATAGACGCAAAGAATATAGGACTCAAAAGCCCGTAGGACATCGTTTCGCACCGCGCCACAATATACATGCGCTTTGATACTCCCGTGAGCATAAGTCCCGCAATAAACGCGCCGGTGATATCGGCAACGTCGAACACTGCTTCTGAAATATACGCCATGAACAGGCAGAACGCAAAGCAGATTATAACAAACCGCCTTTGATTTTTTTCGGTGCGGTCAGTCCAGTTTTTGAAAAATGTTCTGAACAGCATACCGACGACGATTGAAAACACGAAAAATCCGACGATTTTTAAAAGCACCAGTCCCACTCCGCCGAGCGTCCCCGAACCGGCGGACGTATCGCTTTTTGCTATACCTGTAACTATTGCGAGCACTATGATACCTAAAATATCATCGATAATAGCGGCGCCTAAAATAGCGTTTCCCGCGCGGGAATTAAGCTTACCCATTTCCTTTAAAGTCTCGACGGAAATGCTGACGGAGGTTGCAGTCAAAACAACTCCCATAAATATATCTTGCAGCATTTGCAGATGAGCGTCGGTATCGCCGTTTAAAATCGGATTGTAAACGGCGTAAATTGCATAACCCCCGATGAGCGGGACTATAACGCCTAACAGTGCGATTATAAACGACGCAAAGCCCGCTTTTTTAAGCTCGTCAATATCCGCTTCCATACCCGCCAAAAACATCAGAACTATAACGCCCACCTCGGACATAACGGTTATGTAATCAGAATCCCTGACCACGCCCAGCACAGCCGGACCCATGATTATTCCCGCCAGCAGCGCTCCGACAACCTGCGGCATTTTCAGCTTTTGTAACAGTACTCCGAACACCTTGGTGCCAAACAGAATAAGCGCAAGGTCGAGCAGATAACGATAATGTTCCATGCAGTATCTCTCCAACAATATAATAAATTCCGAACAGTACTAATTATACTACCGAGAGCGCATTTAAGACAACATTTTAATATTCAAAGAAATTCAAATAACCTGTCATTTTTTGTACACAATTGTTAAAAGCGCGTCGAACTTATAATCCGCCGCGCTTTTATGATGCGTTTATTCATTTGTCGGTATTGATATCGGCACGGTTTTTATATGAAAAAGCTGTTTTATATATAATACAAAGCAAAAATATTATTACGGATATCATTTGCGCCGGCGACATACCCAAAAAAGCATTTCCGCGATAATCTCCCCGAAAAAATTCAATTAAAAACCTGAAAACGCTGTAGCTGAAAAGATACACCGTGAATTTTTCACGCGAACGCATAACCACAGCGGCTGTTATTATCAAAGCGACCGCTTCAAACAGCTGTGTGGGATAGCATTTTGCTCCGCCGTGATAGATTCCCGCCGCCTGATTATCGGGGAACTGCACTCCAAAGAGGCTGTCTGTTGCTTTTCCGTAACAGCAGCCTCCTAAAAAGCATCCGACCCGCCCGCAAAAATGAAATACTATCAGCGGCAGCGTCAGAATATCAAACCATTGCCGAACACTGTATTGCGTCGATTTTTTCGTCGCCCTGAGCAGTATGTACATACAGCAGATCCCGCCTATCATACCGCCGTAAAATGTCATTCCGTTAAAAGACAGCCCGGATTTGCCGTTCAGCTTAAACAAAGCGTCGAAAAATACCGCCGAAAAATATGCCATACACCTGTTTGGGCTTTAGCCTTGCTTAATCTGCGTTGGTTTCGGCGCATCGCCGTTTACAAGCGCGCCGCATTTCGGGCAAAACTGTACCTCATCGGCAATGGGACGGGAGCAATTTTTACAATTCATAACAGCCGCTTTCTAATATATATTAAATTTTATTTTAACAGTTCTGAAACAGTCGTTACGTTGTAATTATCCTTGTTTGAGGTGATATTATTGTTTATAAGGCTCTGCATATTGGACGTCGATATGTCGAGTTCAAAGTTTAAATCATCGGGATTCTCTTTTCCCCAGCTTATCTGGCCGTCCGCGCTTTTAACTATATTTTTTGCAATAACGGTAAAATACCTTTTAAGCGCATTACCACCATCATCAGTCATATTTATACTGTATGTAATATCTATGCGGTTGAAATAACCTACGTCATTGGGATATTTATCGTAGCTGCTCAGCTTCAATACGCTGAAATAGCAATCTTTCTTTTTTGGCGCGGTATTGCTTTTATAAGTGACACAGTCCCAATCATACAGATAATCTCCCACACTGAATGCAGTGACGGATTTCATATAATCTTTTGCCTCCTGCTTGAACTGCCTTAAATCGTCTTCCGCGGAAAGCTCGGTAATATATTCCGCCACATTCTGCACCGTATAGCTTTTTTGCGTTTCGGTAAGCCGATACTCCTGCGATTGACCGTAGGAATTTTTAAGCAGCGCGTAAACGATAACCTCTTCATTGATTTTAAAATATTTTTCGGTCGTAACCTCATCCGGCTCAAGCGAATAATCAACATACTGCTGGACTTCTTCGCTGCACTGCGAATTGTTGAACGAAACCGTGCAAAGCGGTGAAACTCCGTCGAACTGAACCGTCAGTCCGTCAAACGGATCAAGAGCATATGCGTCGTCATAAGTCTCGCCGCTTTCTGATTGATCGTTTCTGCCGTCTACAACATATTTTTTGCCTGACGAGCAACCCGAAAGCGAGGCTGTTGCCACACTTGCCGCCAATAAAATCGCAAATAATTGATGCGTCGTCTTCATTTACGGTCGCCTCCTTTTTTACATTCATCTTTTTTTAGCTTTATATATAGCCTTATCGATAGAACCGACAATACGGCCGTATCTAAAAGCAGCAGCCAACCGCCTATGCTTAATTTTAAAGAGCCAAGGCTATCTAATTGTGAATTTACCAGCAAAATTAAAATATAAAAAATTATCAATATCACCAAAAAAGTAACTGAAATAATATTCATAAGCATCAGATTATTGGCTTTGAATTTTTTACGCTTTATCAGTGGGAAAAAGACAAGCAGCAAATTCAGCGCATGAAGCGCTAACATGATTACAATTAAACAGGATACTTCTGAAATACTGTTATCTGAAATAAATTTAATAGTTCCAAAAAGCGTCATACTTTCAGAAAATATTTCCAAAGACTCTATAGTAAAGATATTTGCAAAAGACAATAAAATAATATTAAGAATATACACAGCCATCAAAATGCAGAACAATTTCTTTTCATTTCCGAGCGGATTCAGAAATTTCGATGCTTTATGCTTAAATGTTTTGTCTTTTGGGAACGTTTAATTGGTGATTTTGCCGCCTCCGGCCGCACAGCCGCATTTATTGCAAAATTTAGCGCCGTTCTCCATTTTGTTCCCGCAATGATTACAATACACAGCTTTTCCCTCCAATCTGTATCAATACAAAGACAACCCGTCTTTTATATACCATTTGCCGCTTTCTTTAACCATCGTAAATGTAGTGCGATCCTCGCTTTCGGTTTTACTGTTAGCCGCCGCCAAATCGACCTCGGCGGTCGTTTTATCGGTGAAGGATATTTTATATATTTTGATATTAAATCCTTGTCCGGAATCAGACAGCATCCTTGCTCCCGCCGACCAAAGACTCCATATGGCATCGGAATCCACACCGCTCACTCCGAATGTTCCGAGAAGCGACGAGCCTATATTTAAATACGCCTTTACCTCTGCCTGCGTTGTTTTATCCAGGCAGTCAATCAGCTTATCGCTGTCGCCTTCATTGTACGCCGCCGCAAAATTGTTTATGCAGTCTATAATCATATCCTCGTCGCTTTTATGTACTAATACGAATACCGAAGCAACCGCCACCGCTATTATAACGAATATCACGATAAGCTTTTTCAGCGGCTTTTTCGTCTGCGTTTTCAGCGGATTAGCCCTGATAAAATTTTCTTCCAAAGCGTTTGTTCCCGTCGGTTGCCCCGCTTGCTTTTGCGTTTCAGAATTTTCACAACACATATTGATACCTCCACAATTTGTTTTTAATTCTACATAATAAAATATTCTTATAGATAATATTTTATTAAAACTATACATAAAATACCACAGATAATTATGATTGTCAAGAATTTTTTATCTATAATTATCATATAATATTTATATTGGAGATATTATATGAAAAATATAAAGCTAATCAGAGTCACAAACGACTACACGCAACTTAAAGTTCAAATGGAAACAGGAATAAGTCAAAGCGTGCTGTCAAAATATGAAAACGGCGAAATTCTTCCCACGGCGGAAAACCTTATTATTCTGTCAAAATTTTACGGAACAAGCGTTGATTTTCTGCTTGACCTCACCGATTCAAAAGAAAAATATCCCGCAAAAAAACAAACATAAGCTTAGCTTATATAGGCGAAGCGTCTGAAACCGCTCTTTTCCTATATAAGTCAAGCTTATGTTAGCTGTAGACATAAAACTATCGGCGCAGCTTTTAACTGCGCCGATAGTTTTTTTAATCGCAATATTATTTGTACATCCTCATATAATCTCCGTGAGCCGCGATAAGTTCGTCGCACATTTTGCAGATGTCGTCAATGCTCAATTCCGCCGCTGTGTGCGGTTCGAGCATCGCCGCCATGTAAATATCGTTAATATCCTTTGTGACCGCTGCTTTTATCGTTAAAAGCTGCGGATTTATATTTGTTCTGTTCATAGCCGCCAACTGCTCGGGCAGGTTTCCCACATGGCACGGATGTATTCCCCCGCCGTCCACCAAACATGGAACCTCAACGCACGCCTCCCCGGGAAGATTGTCTATAAGCCCGCTGTTTAACACATTGCCTCCGATTTTAAACGGCTTATTGTCAGCTATCGCCTCCATTATGTACGACGCATATTCACGCGTTCTTTTATGGGTGATATTGCCGTTGTCGAGAATCTTCTCCTTTTCAGCCTCCCACTCGTCTATCTGACGGACGCACCTGCGGGGATATTCGTCAAGCGGTATGCATAAATCCTCAATAAGCTCGGGATAGCGCGATTTGATAAACAACGGATTGTATTCCGCGTTGTGCTCGCTCGATTCGGTGCAGTAGTACCCGAAACGCTTAATGTATTCAAACCGCACCATATCCGGATGCTTTTCGTTTGCATTTTTTTCCGCCGCGCGCCTTCTGATTTCGGGATACAGATCGTTGCCGTCCTTATCCTTTATCTCCAAAAGCCAGCCCATGTGGTTAATTCCCGCAATTTTGTCCGTAACGCCGTCAATTTTGTCCGAGAGCCCCACATTGTTCAGAATCGTTTCGGCGCAAACCTGAACGCTGTGGCACAGTCCGACGGTTTTAACATTTGTGTATCGTAGCATATATCCCGTTAAAATCGCCATGGGGTTTGTGTAGTTTAAAAGCCATGCGTTTGGACAAACCTGTTCTATGTCGTCCGCAAAATCCTGCATTACGGGAATCGTCCTGAGTCCCCGCATAATGCCGCCTATACCCAGAGTGTCCGCTATCGTCTGGCGCAGTCCGTATTTTTTGGGAATTTCAAAATCAATTATCGTGCACGGGTCGTACCCGCCGACCTGTATCGCGTTTACTACAAAATCGGCTCCCCTGAGCGCTTCTTTGCGGTTATCGGCGCCGAGATAGGTTTTTATCGAGGCGCGGTTTTCGTTTATATTTTTGTTGATTGCGCTTAGTATAATGTTTGATTCTTCAAGCCGCACCGGGTCAATGTCGTAAAGCGCGATATCGGCGTCGCGCAAGGACGGAGTACACATGCAGTCGCCCAGGACATTGCGGGCAAACACAGTGCTGCCCGCGCCCATAAAGGTTATTTTCATATTAATCACCATACTTTCCTGTCAGTATTTCGCGCAGATGGTATGCGCGACATTTTTGCAGGTTGATTTTAATTCACATAAAGTATAAAATAAAGCTGTGGTTTTTAAAATGACAATATGTTTCATAAGATTGCATTTTTGTTGACTATATTTCAGGAGGCGGTTACTACGGAGGAAATAAAGCTTTATTTTTGCGGACGGGAAAAATGCGCGCCGTCCCACTCGTTCGGTCCTGCGGTAAGAAGCGCATATCTTCTGCACTACATCATAAACGGCAAAGGCAAGTTCACTGTGCGCTCCAAAACCTATGCGCTCGGCGCGGGAGAATATTTCCTTATAAAACCGGATGAAATAACCTACTATGAGGCGGATGCGCATTCCCCATGGGAATACGCGTGGATATCCTTTTCGGGCGAGCGCGCCGAAAAAATCCTTTCCGAGCTCGGTCTGATTTCAGTCCCTGTGAAAAAAGCGGAGGACCCGGCTGAGTTTGCGGCGAGGATAACACAGCTTGTTGAAATATACGAGGATTCCCCGCAAAATACACTTGAACAGCTTCGGTGCGTTTACGGAATATTCGCTCAGATGGCAAACGGCGCTTCATCGGAATCCTTAAAGGACGGATATATTAAAAAAGCCGTGCGGTTTATACGCCACAACTTTGCGTTCGACATAAAAATTTCCGACATAGCTAACCATGTCGGAATCGACAGGACTTATCTCTACAAGCTGTTTGTGCGTGAAACAGGGCTTTCTCCGAAAGAATACCTGACCGATTACAGACTGAAAAAAGCAAAGCAGATGCTCAGCGAGACCGATATGAGCGTTTCACAGGTGGCGGCAAGCTGCGGCTACCCCGAGCTTCCGCCATTTTCGCGGACGTTCAAGCAGAAATTCGGCGTTGCTCCCTCTGAATTTAAAAATCTGTAGGCGCTTTACGTCTTTAGAAAACATATTATAATAAAAGGGCTAAAGCATGCTTTAGCCCTTTTATTGTTTGGATTCAGAAGCCGTCTGCGAAGCGTCGGCTTATCGTTTTTACAGCATAAATTTAAACGGCGTCTTCGCGATGAATTTTTTCCAGTCCGTATGGTAAGCAACCGCTCCCAGCACCGCCGTAACCGCTGCGCCGCAGAAAACGTCGATAATCGAATGCTGTTTTACAAACACCGTGGATACGCAAATCAAAAGCATCCAAATTATTACCGCCCACTTGAACACGGGCGTTTTTTTCATCTTTTTGGATTTAAAGGCGACCAGCGCTATCGACGTTGAAACAGAAACATGAAGCGACGGGCAGACGTTTGTCGGCGTATCTATTTCCCACAAAAGCCGCATGAGGTTGGCAAAAACATTGTCGCGCGTTATATCCACCCTAAGCGAAAGTCCGGTGGGCAGGAAAATATAGCACAAAAAGCAGACCGTAGCTCCGTTCATCAATATAAACGCCAAGTTTTGATAATCCTCCTTGTCGTATAAAAGGAAAAACAAAAGCGACAGCGGAAACAGCACAAGCCAGCTTATGTAAATCGGCGCAAACCATTCGCAAAACGGTATGTAATCGTCAAGGCTGCTGTAAATTATAAACTTGGGCGTCGTGACATGCTCAAGCGTGAAAAATGTGACAAGGTATATTATTAAATACAGCATACTGAGACTGTGCGGGTTATCCTTAACCCACCCGATAAATTTTTTCATCTTTCCCACAAATAATTGTCCCCTTTTGAACTGTGCGAAAATTGTCTTTATTGATACTATTTTATCATATTAACGCACAATAGCAAGGGTAAGTTTTACCGCATGAAATTGACAGCTGCCTGTTATTTGCAAGCAAAAATCATAAATTTCGCTACGTCGGTTATCAGTTCTCCGTTTTATCTGATGTTTTGTTTCTCTTTTGTATTGACACCACACATTCTATATGATTTGTGTGTGGAAACATATCGACAGGGCGGATTTTTTGAACGCTGTAGCCGCGTTTTTCAAACTCGGCGCAGTCGCGCGCGGCAGTTGCCGGATTGCAGGATATCATGACCACCCTCTCCGGAGACATTGTGCACACGGCCTTGATGCACTCGCCGTCGCACCCCTTGCGAGGCGGGTCAAGAATAACAACGTCCGGCTTTTCGTTTCGCTCAACGAGCTTTTTTGCAGCGTCTGATGCGTCCGCGCAGATAAATTCCGCGTTTTTTATTCCCGCACGCGCGGCGTTTTTACGGGCGTTTTCGACCGCCTCCGGGACTATTTCAACCCCGATAAGCTTTTTTATCTTACCTGACATCGAAAGTCCTATCGAGCCCGCTCCGCAGTAGAGGTCAATCAGCGTTTCGCTCCCCGAAAGGCACGCGTATTCCGCCGCCGTTGAATAAAGCCTTTCGGTCTGCTCCCTATTTACCTGATAAAAAGCGGCGGGGGATATATCAAGCGGCACGCCGCAGAGCAAATCGGTTATACAATCCGCTCCCAAAAGCGTCTTGTATTCATCCCCCAAAATAACGTTGGTATTTTTATTGTTTATATTGAGCAAAACGCCCGCGATATTTTTGAAATTTTTGCTGAGCTCATTTGCGTATATAACAAAATCGGAACGTTCCTTTGCCGCCACAAGGCAGACCATTACCTGCCCTGTCGATTCGGCTGTGCGTATATATAAATTTCTCAGAACCCCTGTTTGTGTTTTTTCGTCATACGCGGGAATTTTCCTTTCATTTGCAAACGCAACGGTAAATTTTAAAATCCTCGAAAAAGCCTCCGGCTGCAAAGCACAGTCCGCGCACGGCACGATTCGATGGCTGCGCTTTGCAAAAAAGCCCGCGGTGACATTTCCCTCGCTGTCCGTTCCAAACGGATACTGCGCCTTATTGCGGTATTTGTCTATCCGCCTGCTCGCAAGAATATCCTCCACAGGAGCGGATATTTTACCGATTCTTTCAAACGCGCTTTTAACTATATTTTGCTTGATTTTGAGCTGCGCGGAATAGGATATATGACGCAGGGCGCACCCTCCGCACTTATAAAACACTCCGCATTCCGGCTCTGTCCTGTCAGGCGACGGGGAAATAAGCCTTTCGAGCTTACCGTAACCGTAATTCTTATTTGCTTTCAGAAGCTTTACCGATATCCTGTCGCCGACCACCGTAAAAGGAACAAAAACGGTGTAACCGTCGATTTTGCATATCCCGCTGCCGTCGCTGGAAATATCGATTATTTCTGCTTCGTATATTTGATTTTTATAAAACGTCATCTGCAACGCTCCCATACTGATTTTAACCGTATCTGTCTTAGCTTGCGTCATGCAAAAACAAAAGCCCGGGAATCCGGGCTTTTGTTTTTATCAATGCGCCGTACAAGTGTCCGGAACATTGCTGCTTTTATAATATCCCGTTCTGGTATCCGGGCAGCGTGAATTTGCCAAAAGACCGGTGCTTGTGCAGTAGCTGTATTTTTTAACGCTTGACGCTATCTTAAAGGTTTTATCCTTTTTATCCGCCAAGACCTTGCTCATTACATTTTTCCAGATAAGCGCCGGTGAGTTCATTCCGATACCCTCCAGACTCTTTGGATCGTCATAACCGAACCATACGCCCGCGATATAATAAGGTGTAAGCCCTATAAACAGCTGATCATTATATGTGTTCGATGTACCCGTTTTTCCTACAACGGTAATTCCGTCAAGCTTTGCATACGTACCCGTACCGTCGTACGATTCGACTACCTGCTGCAAAAGCTTATTCATGACCCCGGCGGTTTCCTTGCTGATGACCCTCGTGGATTCGTCCTCCTCGTGTGAGAGCACGACCTCGCCCGCAGAAGTGGTTACCGAAGTGTATGAATGAGGCGCGGTATATGTTCCGCCGTTTGCAAAAATCTGATACGCCGCTGTCAATTCGCTCAGCTTCGTGCCGTAAACGAAGTCGCCCATCGCAAGACCGCCGAGCGTTGCGTCGGACTGGGTCTCTCCGTCTATATTCCAGGATTTCTTCAGCGTGGACAGTCCCAGCTTTTTAGTGACGAATTTAAACGACGCGGACGCGCCCATCTGCTCAACTATCTTAACCGGTATCGTGTTCAAAGAACGCCTTATCGCAAATTCTACCGTTACCGAGCCGTAGTTTTTCTTTGTGTAGTTGGACGGCCATTTCACTGTTTTGCCGCCAATCACCGTTTCTATCGGCTCATCCTTCATAATCGTCGAATAGGTAATAAGATCATTTTCAATAGCCGGAGCGTAAACCGCCAACGGTTTAATAGATGAACCCGGAGACCTGATCGACTGTGTGGCTCTGTTCAGACCGCGCGAGATTTTTTTCTCTCCGCGACCGCCCACCACTGCTTTTATCGCGCCGTAGTGATCCATGATTATCATGGCGGATTCGGGAGGATCGGACATTTTAACAGAAGAGAAGGTGGAATTCATCTGATACCGTTTTTCAAGGATCGACTGTGTGTCGATATCAAGCGTAGTGTAAATGCGGTATCCGTTTTCTGTCAGCTTTGCCTCCGCCGTTTCCTCGCTCCAGCCCTTTTCATCCATGAGATCGACCACGACCTCGCTGATAAGGTTGTCGACAAAATAGCTTTGCACACCCGTAGACTCTGAGCCGGCGGCTTGAACCTCGCCGCGTTCAGTTTCCAAATCGGCGACTAAAAGCTCGCTGTATTCATCTTCAGTGATAACATTATAGGTTTTAAGCTGTTTTAAAACATATTCGCGCCTGTCTTTATTTTTTTCCGGATACTCAAAAGGATCGTAGCCGGAGGGATTCCTTGTCATCGCGGCGAGCGCGGACGCCTCCAGCGTGGTCAAATCCTTTACGTCCTTGTTAAAATACAGCTTGGAGGCAGCCTGAACGCCGTAAGTATTGTAACCAAGATAGATAACGTTCAGATACGCTTCGAGGATCTCGTCCTTTGAATAACGCTTTTCAAGATTTATTGCCCTGAAAATTTCCTGAATTTTTCGCTGTACCGTAACGTCTGTTTCGTCGGTTATATTTTTGATTAGCTGCTGAGTTATCGTCGAGCCGCCCTGCCTGAATCCGTAAATATCAACAAACATATTTACAAACGCGCCGAACGTTCTTTTCCAATCGACTCCGTTGTGTTCCCTGAAGCGCTGGTCTTCAGTATAAACAAATGCGTCCTGCACCTCATACGGTATGTCTTCAAGATCGACCCATTCGTACTTTCTTCCGTTTGAAAGCTCCTGTACGCTCACCCATTCATCGTCTGAATCCAAAGCAAATACAGTGGTATTTTGACCGAGCCTTAACTGATACAGGTCAATATCCGAATCAGGGTCGACAAATTTCATAACATAAACCGTCAGCGCTGTTACGACTATGCTTCCTGTTATAACGCACACCAAAAACGCAGACGCCAAAACCTTCCATGACGCAGATAAAATACGCCTTGTTAGCGACCTATTGGCTTTTTTTGCCTTTCTTCTGCGACGGCGGGAGGTATTAGAGCTAATATCTTTATATTTATCCGCCGAGGTCCGCTTGCTCTTTGAATTTGAATCAATATCTTCAAAATAGCGCCTTTTTTTGTCGGGACTCGGCGATGAAGAGCTGATATCCTGATACTCGTCATCCGGGATGTTGCTGGAAATATCTATCGGATCATTATCATTCATCAGCGGATTCCTCCTTCGTTATTCATATATCTTCAGGCGATTAACGCCGAATTAACATAAAAGGCATTTTATTGCGGGAATATTCAGCAACGAAGCTCACTGCAATATTAACGCCGGCGCCTTAAACCAATAACTCAATACTCTAAGTCTGCTAAGCGATAGTTAAAATCTATGCCGTGAAGTCACGCCATAAGAATAAGTGAGCATAATAATCTCTTTTGGGTTATTATATCACACCGCCGGAAAATCTTCAACAGCAGTGACTTAATTGTAACTTTATCAGAGTCCGAGAAACAGAGCTTTATTCCCGCCTTGTAAATAAATGCATGCTAACCGTTGGGAATATTTGCTTAATTCCGGCAAATCATATATAAAAAGGAAGTGCAAAGCATGAGCAAAAAATATAAAATCATCGTTATATCGGCAGCAACGACTCTTGCCCTTGCCATAGCTGCCTTTTTCATAGGAGTATATTTTCCTCACTCAGGATCCCTTACTCCCGCGAAGTCGGCAGCAAACGAGGATTATGCATATCTTATAAAATACGAAAGCGGAGAAATCTCGGTTTACGACTGCGAAAACAACGAGCTTTTGTATAACTTAAACATCGACCCCGGCATACTTCCCGAAGCAGACCTTGAAAAGCTCGAGCAGGGCATATACATTAAGGACAAGCAGTCGCTGCGGCAGATGGTTGAAGACCTAACAGGTTAGCCCGATAACAGCCACTGCAAAATCCAAAGTGCATATTTCTTATTTTACGTCATTTAAACGCTGAAATCAACCCTAAGCGCCCGCACCGCAAAAAATATACAATTTCATAACAAAAGTATTGCAAAAAATTTTTTGTTGTGATATACTGTTAATCAATGTCTGGGTGTGGCGCAGGTGGTAGCGCGCTACCTTGGGGTGGTAGAGGCCGCTGGTTCAAGTCCAGTCACTCA
>CAZHWR010000039.1:0-17156 GCA_964536085.1 uncultured Oscillospiraceae bacterium | reverse complement strand
AGCTTGTCAAGGTCGGAACCAAGTCGTATATAGTCAACAAGCTTGGAATTGTGCAGAAAGGTACAAAGAACAAGCTCATCAGGATTGGCAAGAAAGCCTATGTTGTCAACAAAAAGGGCGTAGTACAGAAGAACAAGAAGTCGATAAAGGTCGGAAAGAAGACCTACAGGACGAATAAAAAAGGCGTTGCAACGCTGAAAAAGTAACGCACAATAAAATCAACAAACGCCCCTCCCGAATCATCGGGAGGGGCGTTTTTGTGTCTTATGGTCGGCTTCTAATCTCTTGCTTCCGATAAGGTTCGGAATAATCCGCAACGTTTCTTTATGCGACGTATTTGCGTTTCTATTTTCACGCGACGTTTTTAAAATAACAAATGATCATGCTGAAGCTGTGGAAATAATTTTTTACTGCATATTTATTTACAGAATATATGCATGATAGTGCGCCCGATTACGTTTACACTATTTTTGAAGTATAAAACTATACAAAATATATGACCTATAATTTAATGTTTGTTCATATTTTAGACTTGATTTGTATACAAAAAAAGACTATATTATTTTTAGCACTCGTTCCTAAGAGTGCTAAAAATAATTTTAAAGCTGCTATAATTGCTAACAAACGAAAGGTCTGTGATAAAATGAGTATGACCGAATACGGGAAGTCGTTTCAGCTTCAGGAACGAAAGCTTTCCGTTTTGGCGGCAATTGTGAATGAATTTTTGAAAACAGGCGAGCCTATCGGATCAAAGGCGGTAACGAATCTTCTTGATATGAATGTGTCAAGCGCTACCGTGCGAAACGATATGGCGGCGCTTGAAAAAATGGGGCTTATCGAACAACCTCATACCTCGTCAGGGCGGATACCGTCCTATTTGGGGTATAGGGTGTATATCGAAAAGCTGATGAAGCCCAAACCCATTTCCGAAAAGGAAAAGAATCTTATCGATCAAAAGCTTTTATTGAACCGCGAAACCGCAAGCGCAGTTTTGGAAAATGCGGCTGACGCTTTGGCGACGCTCACCGGATGTACGGCGGTTACCGCCGCCTCACCGACAGAATTTTCCGTAATAACTCACGTTGAGGTAGTCCCCGCGGGGCACAGAATTTATGCGCTGCTTATGATAACCTCGGACGGAGATGTTAAAAACAAGATATGCCGAGTGGAGTTTGACATTTCCGATAATCTTCTGAAATTTTTCATCGATTTTATCAATGAAAATCTTACGGGAATATCTGCGGATGAGTTAAATCCGGCGTTTCTGCAAAAGCTTGCGCTTGCTTTGGGAAGCTATATGATGACATTATCTCCGCTGCTAAGCGCTGTTTACGAGCTTTCATCAGAGCTTAAAAATAAGACGATTCATCTTAAGGGTGAAGCGAATCTTTTGGCGTACAGCGATGTGGACGCGACTGAGATCGTGCGTTTTCTGTCTACCAAGAACAGTCTTGCGAGCCTGCTGTCAAATACATTCGACGGTATAAACGTTCTGTTTGGCAAGGAAAAAGACAGCTTTTTGATATCAAACGGAAGCATGATAGTTTCTCCGTATGAGATTGGGCACAAGGTCGGAGGGTCGATAGGAATTATCGGACCTATACGTCTTGATTATGCGAAGCTGATACCGTATGTTGAGTATTTTTCCGATAAGGTCACGGGAATTTTATCCGATATGGCGGAAAACTATCAAAAAGGAGAGGACGAAAATGGCAAAGGCAAAGAGTAATGACAAGGAAAAGCTGAATCAGCAGGAAACCGAAGCCGAAAACGCCGGTTTGGACGTTCAGCAGGAGACTGAAGACGCGCAGGAGGAATCTGCTCAAAGTTCAAAAGAGCAGGAATTAACAGAACAGTTAAACGAGCTTAACGACAGGCTGCTGCGCCAGGCGGCTGAATACGATAATTTTAAAAAGCGTTCCGCTAAGGAAAAAACCGAGGTCTACAAAGACGCGACTGCTAAATGCGTTGCCGAGCTTTTGCCGTTTGTGGATAATCTTGAGAGGGCTTTGGAATGCGAGTGTTCGGACGAAACGTTCAAAAAAGGCGTCGAGATGACGTATCAGTCGCTGGAGGCTGGATTTGATAAATTAGGCGTTTCGGAGATAGAGGCATTGGGAAAACCTTTTGACCCGAACCTGCACAATGCGGTGAGCCAGATATCAGACGACAGCTTTGGCGAAAACACTGTCAGCAGCGTTTTTCAAAAAGGATATACTATAGGTGATAAGGTGATTCGTCACGCGATGGTCGTTGTGGCAAATCCGTAAACATAATGCATTACGCATAACATAACATTTAACAGTAAAATTATTCATGGAGGAATTTATTATGTCAAAAATCATAGGTATCGATTTAGGAACAACTAACTCGTGTGTTGCGGTAATGGAGGGCGGCGAAGCCGTCGTTATCCCCAATCCGGAGGGTGCGAGAACTACCCCCAGCGTTGTCGGTTTTGCCAAAAATGGTGAAAGAATGGTTGGTCAGGTCGCAAAAAGACAGGCTATCACAAATCCCGACAATACTATCAGTTCTATAAAACGTCATATGGGAAGCGATTATAAAGTAAATATCGAGGGCAAGGCTTATACGCCTCAGGAGATTTCCGCAATGGTTTTGCAGAAGCTTAAGTCAGACGCGGAAGCGTATCTCGGCGAGAGCGTGACAGAGGCAGTCATCACCGTTCCCGCATATTTTACCGACGCTCAGAGGCAGGCTACTAAAGACGCGGGTAAAATCGCAGGTCTTGAAGTTAAAAGAATCATCAACGAGCCTACTGCCGCGGCGCTTGCATACGGCGTTGACAAGGAAAACGACCAGAAGATAATGGTATACGACCTCGGCGGCGGTACGTTCGATGTTTCGATAATCGAAATGGGCGACGGCGTTCAGGAAGTTTTGGCGACTGCGGGTAACAACAAGCTCGGAGGCGACGATTTTGACCAGCGCATTATCGATTGGCTGGTTGACGAATTTAAAAAATCAAACGGCGTAGACCTTTCGCAGGATAAAATGGCTATGCAAAGGCTTAAAGAGGCGGCGGAAAAAGCCAAAATCGAGCTTTCGGGCATGCCTTCGACAGCTATCAATCTCCCGTTTATCACAGCGGACGCAACAGGTCCCAAGCATTTAGATACAAGCTTAACGCGCATCAAATTCAACGAGCTTACGGCTGACTTGGTAGACGCGACAATAGGTCCTGTAAAACAGGCTTTATCCGACGCCGGACTTTCCACTGGCGACCTCAACAAGGTTCTTTTGGTCGGCGGCTCTACCCGTATACCCGCTGTACAGGAAGCGGTTAAAGGCCTTATCGGAAAAGACGCGTTCAAGGGTATCAACCCAGACGAGTGCGTTGCTGTCGGTGCTGCAATTCAGGGCGGCGTTTTAGGCGGAGACGTTAAGGGCCTTCTGCTTTTGGATGTTACCCCGCTTTCGCTCGGTCTTGAGACTCTCGGCGGCGTTTGCACAAAGATCATCGATAGAAATACAACTATCCCGACCAAAAAATCGCAGATATTCTCGACTGCGGCGGACGGTCAGACGTCGGTTGAAATCAATGTTTTACAGGGTGAACGCGAGTTTGCAAAAGACAACAAATCGCTCGGTATGTTCCATCTCGACGGTATTCCCTCCGCTCCCAGAGGCGTTCCTCAGATCGAAGTAACCTTCGACATCGACGCAAACGGTATCGTTCATGTTTCCGCCAAGGATTTGGGTACGGGCAAAGAGCAGAATATCACGATTTCCAGCTCCTCCAATATGAGCAAGGAAGACATTGACAAGGCAGTCAAGGAAGCGGAGCAGTTTGCTGAGGAAGACAAGAAAAAACGCGAGGAAACCGACACGAGAAACAACGCTGAAAATCTTGTTTTCCAGAGTGAAAAAACGCTCGGCGAAATAGGCGATAAAGTTTCTGAGGATGAAAAGAAGAATCTTCAGGAAAAAGTGGACGCCCTTAAGGAAGTGTTAAAAGGAACGGATAACGACGCTATAAAAGCAAAAACCGAAGAGCTTGAAAAGGCGTTTTACGAGGTTTCCACAAAGCTTTATCAGCAGGCTGCGCAAGACGCTCAGGCGGCGGGAGCCAATGCCGGAGCCGCACCCGGAGCAGATGCAGGCGCTTCCGGAAATGACGACAATGTTGTCGACGCTGATTTCAGCGACGCGGACGATAAATAATTTGCGTTTTATTTTTGCATAAATCCTGAAAGTGGGTAAATATTTTGGCGGACAAAAGAGATTATTATGAGGTATTAGGGGTAAGTAAAGGGTGCAGTGACGACGAGCTTAAAAGCGCATACCGAAAGCTTGCAAAAAAATACCACCCTGATTTAAATCCGGGAGATAAGCAAGCGGAAGCCCGTTTTAAAGAGGTCAACGAAGCATACGAGGTTTTGTCTGATTCGCAAAAGCGCGCACGGTACGACCAGTTCGGTCATGCGGGAGTCGACCCGTCCGCTGCCGCGGGCGGAGCCTCCGGCGGCTACGGCGGGTTTGGCGGAATGGGGATGGATTTTGACATCGGCGATATTTTTGACAGTGTGTTCGGCGGAGGATTCGGCGGAGGCTCGCGCCGCGCCAATCCAAATGCGCCGCGCCGCGGCAGCGATATTAAATCAAGTGTAACCATCGGATTCATGGAGGCGTGCAAGGGCTGCAAAAAGGATATTCAAATAAGCTCAATGGTTCGGTGCCAGGATTGCCGGGGTTCGGGAGCCAAAAACGGCACGTCGCCCAAAACCTGTCCCGACTGCCACGGTACAGGGCAGGTGAACGTTCAGCAGAGGACTCCGTTCGGCGTTATGTCATCCACTCGGTCTTGTTCTCGGTGTGGAGGAAAAGGTCAGATTATTGAAAACCCCTGTCCTAATTGCTCAGGTTCGGGCAGAGTGAGAAAGTCGCATACGATAACGGTGGATATTCCCGAGGGTATTGACGACGGTCAGGTTCTTTCAGTCCGCGGCAAGGGCAATCACGGCGTTAACGGCGGCTCGGCGGGAGATTTGCTTATAACCGTTACTATTCGCCCGGACGCTATCTTCGAGCGCAGAGGATATGATATTTGGGTGCATCTGCCTATAACTTACGCACAGGCGGTTCTTGGATCTGAGGTTACCGTACCGACTATCGACGGCAAGGTCAAATACACTATTTCCGAGGGAACTCAGCCCGGAACGGTATTCCGGCTCCGTTCAAAGGGCGTTAAGAATCTTAACAGCACCCGCAGGGGCGACCAGTATGTTGAGGTGAACATAGAAGTCCCGCGCAATTTGACAAAAGAGCAGAAGGCGTCGATCAAAAAGCTGGACGATAATCTTTCAGATAAGAATTACGAAAAGCGCAAGGGCTTCTTCGATAAGATAAAAGACGCTTTTAAAGACTGATAATCCCAAGGGCAATACACCTATTGAAATTGAAAAACGGCGGGGCAGTTTGTTGTTCCGCCGCTTTTTTATGTCTGTTTTTGCAATGTTGAAGAATGTATATACAATTGAAAATCCGCAGAGCTTAAGCTATAATTTATGATGAATTTATCTTTGGGGAGGAAGCGTGGCTTATGGCATGCTTTAAAATATTTGCATTTTCAGATGAAGCGGGCGACAGCCTTTCGCAGCAGATTAGCGCTTTAAATGAAAACGGATTGGACGGAACGGAAATAAGGGGGGTAGGCGGGAAAAACATTATCGATTATTCCCATGTAGAGTTAAAGGATATCAAAAAAATGCTTGACGGTAATGGATTAGTCGTTTGGTCGATAGGCTCGCCTATAGGCAAGGTAGGGATAAACGAGGATTTTAACGAGCATTTAGACAGCTTTAAAAAGACTCTTGAGACTGCGTTGATACTCGGGGCGGAAAACATACGTCTTTTCAGCTTTTTTACAGGTGAAAATCCCGATGAGTGCAAAAATGAGGTTATCGACAGACTGGGCGCGTTTTGCGAAACAGCCGAGGGGAGCGGAGTTACGCTTTGCCATGAAAATGAAAAGGACATCTATGGCGACATTGCAAAAAGATGCCTTGAAATACATAAAACGTTTCCACAAATAAAAGCGATTTTTGACCCTGCCAACTACATTCAGTGTGGTCAGGACACTTTGAGCGCATGGGAAATGACAAAGCAGTATGTTAAATACATCCATGTCAAAGACGCGCTTGCAGACGGCACTGTTGTTCCCGCGGGGGACGGAATCGGGAATCTTGAAACTATTTTGAAAAAGTATAAACAAGCCGGAGGAGAGGTTTTAACGCTAGAGCCGCACCTTTTTGATTTTATCGGCTCTGACAAGCTTGAAAGAGCTTCGCTTTTACATCAAAATGCGTTCAGCGATTCGCGTGAGGCGTTCGATTGCGCAAGCGATGCGTTAAAACGCATAATATCGCGTATTTGAATCCGTTTTGAAAGGAAAGTGCGTATTTTTGATATTGATGCTTATAGTCGTCGTCTGTTATACCATAACTTCGACTAACGATAAATTCGCCATTGCGAAAGCAAAGATGGACGGCTTTGATTACACCTTTATTATGACGTTATCCACCGCCGTGTTTATGACGGTTGCTCTGCCGTTTTTAGATACTCATATAAGCTTTACATGGCAGGCTTTGGCTATTGTTGCGGCATGTTCTGTGATAAAGCTTACGGAGTTTTTAACGGTTTCAAAGGTGCTTACGGAGCTTTCGGCGTTTGAACTGAAAGCATGGCTTGGAATAACGATATTTTTTTCGTATTTTTCGGATATAATATTTGCCACCAAAGGATTTTCTGTGTGGGGTATAGCGTTTATAACCGTGACGGTGGCGGGGCTGTTTTTGATTGCAAAAAGCAACAAGGGCAAGGTGAATTATCGTACCGTTGCGGTGTTTTTGGCGCTTTATCTGCTTTCTAAATACGGCTACGGGCTTGTTATGAAAGCGGGAGAGGAGTATATTTCTCCGAATATGGCGGTGTATATTGCTATGATAATTATTACCGTGGGAATGCTGATAAAGGTGAAGCCCGCATCGCTTTACAAAACCTATAAAAGCTCGGCTGTTTATGTTTTTCTCGCTCGGATCCCAAACGTTATAGGAATTATTGCTGAAAATGCTGTTATACTCATCAGCCTGACGGACTATTCGCTGATTCAGCCGCTTTTGCTGATTTCACTGTTTGTTTTGGATATTATTAAAAGCAAGGGCGGTAATCCGCTTAATATTCTGGGCAGCGTTATCTGTATTGTCGGAATAGCGGGACTTAAGATTCTTTGCTGAGAAATGCAATCACCGTATTTTATTTAAGGCTTCGGGAATTTATAATCCCGGAGCCTTTTGAGTATTTAAGCCGATTGCACAATTCGTGGCATCTGTGATAAAATGTATAAAAATGGGAGGGACAGTATGGCTCAAATAAAACAGCTTTGTATAAAAAAACTGCGCTCGGCGGCAAACTATCTTTGCACTTTTATACGATGGATTCTGCTAGCTGTGCTTACGGGCGTTCTCGGCGGTTTTATAGGCTCGCTGTTTCATATAAGCGTGGAGTATGCAACCGGGCTGCGCGCGGGCAACAGTATGCTTATATGGTTTTTGCCTCTCGGAGGCATTACAATTGTCGGATTATATAAAATCTGCCGCGTTGAGCAGTCGGTGGGCACAAACCAGGTGATCGACGCTATCCGAACCAAGAATAAGCCGCCGATTTTATTGGCGCCGCTGATTTTTGTCAGCACGGTTATTACCCATCTTTTGGGCGGCTCCGCCGGACGCGAGGGCGCGGCGCTTCAGCTCGGAGGCTCGATTGGAAGCTTAGTGGGCGGAATTTTTCGGCTTGACGAAAAGGATATGCACTTGATTGTGATGTGCGGTATGAGCAGCGTTTTTTCCGCGTTGTTCGGCACCCCGCTGACAGCGGTTTTATTTGCCATGGAGGTCATAAGCGTGGGACTGCTGTATTATTCCGCCGCTGTTCCGTGTATTGCCGCATCGGTATCGGCGTTTGGGATTTCACGCCTTTTCGGTATACAGCCGATGCGCTTTAATATTGCGAATATACCTGAGCTTTCAGTGGATTCGGTTTGGCGGGTCGTTTTTTTGGCGATAGGATGCGCGATTTTGAGCATTTTATTCTGCGCCGCAATGCGGTATTCGCACAAATGGCTCGCAAAATGGATCCCGAACGAATGGCTCCGCGCGGCGATCGGCGGCGCCGGTATGATAGCTCTCACACTGCTTGTCGGAACGTATGACTACAACGGCGCGGGTATGGATGTTATTCAAAAGGCTCTTAGCGGCGAAGCGCAGCCGTTTGCATTTTTGCTCAAAATCATATTTACCGCCGTCACTATCGGTGCGGGATTTAAGGGCGGAGAAATTGTTCCCACGTTGTTTATAGGTTCGACCTTCGGGTGCGTGGTCGGAGGTCTTATCGGTCTTCCGCCTCAGTTCGGCGCGGCTGTCGGCTTGACCGCGCTTTTTTGCGGCGTGGCAAATTGCCCGACAGCGGCAGTGCTTTTAAGCGTGGAGCTGTTTGGAACGCAGGGGCTTCTGCTGTTTGCGATAGCGTGTGCGATTTCATATATGCTTTCGGGATATTACGGTCTGTATAGCAGTCAGAAAATTGTATATTCAAAGCTCAAAGCTGAATACATAAACATTAACGCAAAATAAAAGCGGTTAAACCGTCGGGTTTAATCGCTTTTTAGCATAATATAAGGGTTTATTAAAATCCTTCGGGGTTTTGAGTTGTGAATCTCCAAGTGTCTTTGCACATTCTTTCGAGGTCGAATTTTGCTTCCCAGCCAAGCTGCTGTTTGGCGTAGCTCGGATCCGCATAGCACTCGGCGATGTCCCCCGGGCGGCGATCGGTTACTTTATAGTTCACTTTAACGCCGTTTGCCTTTTCAAATGCATTGACGATATCTAAAACAGAATAGCCTTTGCCGGTTCCGAGGTTGTAAGCGTCCGCCCCGGTTGATTTGCGTACTTTTTCAACCGCTTTTATATGACCCTTTGCGAGGTCGACGACGTGAATGTAGTCCCTGACTCCTGTGCCGTCGTGAGTAGGATAATCATTTCCGAAAACGGAAAGCTGGTCGAGCTTTCCCGAAGCTACCTGCGCGATGTATGGCATCAAATTGTTGGGAATACCGTTTGGATTTTCCCCTATAAGCCCGCTTTCGTGCGCTCCGATGGGGTTGAAGTATCGCAAAAGCGCGATACTCCATTCGTTGTCGGATACATAAATATCGCGGAGTATGTTTTCTATCATCAGCTTAGTGGAGCCGTAAGGGTTTGTGGTGGAAAGCGGGAAATCCTCTTTAATCGGGACGGTTTTCGGAGTTCCGTAAACCGTTGCGGATGAGGAAAATACGATTTTTTTAACGCCGTGTTTACGCATAACATCGCAAAGAATAAGCGTTCCCGTTATATTGTTGTAATAATACTCTATCGGCTTTGCGACCGATTCGCCGACAGCCTTTAAGCCTGCGAAATGTATGACAGAATCGATGCCGGGGTTTTCATCGAATATTTTTTCTATTGCCTCGCGGTCGAGCAGATCGGCTTCGTAGAATTTAAAATCGCGGTTGGCAATTTCCTTTATTCTTTCAACCGCTTTTGGCTTTGAATTTACAAAATTGTCCAAAACAACAAGCTCTTCGCCTGCATTCAGCAGTTCAACGCAGGTGTGCGATCCGATAAATCCGGCACCGCCGGTTACTAAAACAGACACACTATCAATCCTTTCAATACAGATAATTTACCATTAAAATGATATCAAATTGTTTTTGATAAGTCAATATGATTTGATTAAGACGGCAGAGGAGTTTTGGCTTTTCAATTATATCAAGCTGTGTTAAAATAAAAAAGAGCGGCGAATAACAGACGCGCCGTAAACAGTTAAATCAGCATTACTAAGCGGGGTGCATAAATATGGCATTGAGAATTGGTCACGGATATGATGTTCACAAGTTTGCAGACGGGAGAAAACTGATACTGGGCGGAGTGGAAATTCCGTATGACAAAGGTTTGCTCGGCCATTCGGACGCGGACGTTGCGCTTCATGCTTTAATGGACGCTATGCTCGGAAGCGTGGGGCTTGGCGACATAGGTAAATACTTCCCTGACAGCTCTGATGAATTTAAAGACGCGGACAGCGCACAGCTTTTAAAAAAGGTCGGGCATATTTTATCCGACAGGGGATATAAGCTCGTTAATGCGGATATTACGGTTGTCGCACAGGCGCCTAAACTGGCGCCGTATATAACCGATATGCGCAAAAACATCGCCGCGGCGCTTGATGTGCCGTTTGATGTTATAAACGTTAAGGCCACTACTGAGGAAAATCTGGGATTTACCGGCGAAGGACTGGGGATAGCGGCGCACGCTGTTTGTCTTACCGAAAAATAATTCTGCAATTTGCGTTTTTCTGTTTTATTAAATCGTCATAGACTTATTCCTCTCGGTTGCATAGAATGAATTGTGGCAACGGTAAACCGCATATATGCAAAGGAAGAAAGGCAATGAGTAAAAATATAATTATGCTTAATTCCGTTACACATGCGTTTAAAGCGAAAGACGTTTTGCTGCAAAACGGCATAAAAACGGAAATTATTAAAACGCCTAAAGAAATCAACAGCTGCGGTTGCGGCTACAGCTTGAAGATTGACAGCGATGTTGAAACAGCCGGACGAATACTGTCCGATCAAAAAATAGAAATTCAGGGAATGACCTGACTGAATCAGTGTATTTTTTTTATTCTCCTTCATAAAATGTTATAACGCATTTTATGGAGGAATGAATTTGATTTATTTTGATAACGCGGCTACTGCGTTTCCAAAGCCGAAAAATGTTAAAAGGGCGGTTTTGACCGCTGTAGAGCAGTACGGCGGCAATCCGGGAAGAAGCGGGCATAAGATGTCTTATGCCGCCGCGGAAAAAATTTACGAGGCGCGGGAAAAATTCGCGGAAATGTTTTCTACCGCGCCTGAAAGAATAGTGTTCTGCTCAAACTGTACTCATGCGCTTAACATGGCTATAAAAGGAGCGGTTAGCGGTTCCGGTCATGTTGTTACGTCATGCGTTGAGCATAATTCGGTTATCAGGCCGCTTTATAAGCTCAGTAAAACTCATAATGTTATATTCGATACCGCAAAGGTGTATGAAAATAACGAAGACCTTACCCTGCTTTCGTTTGAAAGCAAGATCAATGAAAAAACCAAGGCGGTCGTTGCCACATTTGCTTCTAACGTTACAGGTGTGGTTCTGCCGATAAAAAGAATCGGTGAGATCTGCCGCAAACGCGGCGTCACCTTTATTGTGGACGCCGCTCAGGCGGCGGGTATATTGCCGATAGATATGGAGGAATACGGAATTGATGTTCTGTGTGCTTCGGGGCATAAATCGCTTTACGGAATAACGGGAACGGGCGTTATGGCGGTAAACACTGATAAAATGCTTGAAACTGTTATCGAAGGCGGGACCGGGAGCGTTTCGGTTCAGACCGAACAGCCGTTGTTTTTGCCCGACCGTTTTGAAAGCGGAACGCAGAATACCGTGGGAATAATGTCGATGTCCGCGGGAATTGATTTTATTCAAAAACAGGGTATGGAGGACATATATCTGCACGAGCTTGGGCTGTGCAAGCAGCTTTACGACGAGCTTATGTCGGACAGACGGTTTAAGTTATATACAAAAAATATGAAAGCAGGCAAAAAATCGCCTGTTTTGAGTTTTAACATAAAAGGGATAACCTCCACCGAGGCGGTGACCGCTCTGTCTGATATGGGCTTTGCACTGCGCGGGGGATTCCACTGCGCGCCTTCGGCTCATGAATATATCGGCACGGACAAAAACGGAACTGTAAGATTTTCGCCCGGAGCGTTCAACAAGCCGTCGGAGGTGAGTCAGCTTGTGTCGGCACTTTACAAACTTTCAAAATCGCGCTGAGGCGGCTTTGCACTTGATAAAACCGGCAGTATGTGGTAAACTTTTTATATAAATGAAAGCTTTAACGGATGTGTAAGTTATGGCAGAGGCTCTGTGAATTATCCTTGTGCCGCTAAGTCAATCGCTGAAAGCGAAAGGAAAATAAGACCATGGATAGTGTTCAAACTGTGATCGGCGCAATCGTCGGCGTGCTTAAAACATTCAGCGTTTCCGATTTGCTCGATATTGTTATTTTGGCTTATATAATTTACAAGGGAATAATGATAGTAAGAGAGACAAGAGCGCAGCAGCTTGTTAAAGGACTTTTGCTTTTGGGCGCGATATTTTTGGCGGCGATGTTGTTTCATCTCAGCGCTCTTGAATTTTTGCTGAAGAATCTGTTCAGCATAGGCGCTATCGCCATCATCATTGTGTTCCAGCCGGAGTTAAGGCGGATTTTGGATAAGGTCGGACGGGCAAAAGTGCGCGACTTGGGCGTTTTTAATTTCAGCGCCGATCATGTGGAGCAGGTCAGAAAGGTTTGGAGCGGGGCGATCGCCGAAATATCCAAGGCGTGCCGAGAGCTTTCGCAAACCAAAACAGGAGCGCTTATAGTTATTGAGCGGCAGACAAAGCTGGGAGAACAGATTGCCACAGGCGTGAGAGTCGACGCTCAGATAACATCGGAACTGCTCGGCAATCTGTTTTTTCACAATTCTCCGCTGCACGACGGCGCTGTGATTGTGAGAGACGGCCGGATACATTCGGCTTCCTGTTTTTTGCCAAAGCCTGTTAAAGAAGAAAATATCGCCAGGAATTTCGGCGCAAGGCACCGCGCCGCTATAGGTATGAGCGAAAATTCTGATGCAATCATTATCGTAGTGTCGGAGGAAACCGGAAACATATCGGTCGCCATGGACGGCGAATTGTTCGTGGGATACACTCAGGAAGAGCTTGAATTGTTTTTAAAAGGTAAGCTTATTCCTGAAAAGCCTGACGAAACCAAGGAAAGCAAGTCTGCGTTTTGGAAGGTGAAAAGAAAATGAAAAAATTCAGCATTGAAAGATTATTTAATAATTCGCTGTTTGTTAAGATATTCTCGATAATTATCGCTGTAATAGTGTGGGGCGGTATTACTGCGGTTACCAATCCCAGCCAGGAAAAAAGAATTGAAAATGTGCCGGTTGATATTCCTCTTAGCGATTATGCGGCGGGCAAGCTGGGATTGGAGGCGGTCAGCGGAGCAGATCAGAAGGTCACGGTGACTGTTGACGGCAAAAGGTATAAGGTGGGTAATCTGACCGCGTCAGACATCACTGTAACGGCTGATATTTCTGATATTAAATCTGCCGGAACATATAAATTAAAGCTTACGGCAACTCAAAAAAATTCAGACGGCAATTATTCAGTGGCGTCAGTCTCGCCGTCCAAAATAAAAGTTCGGTTTGATTATGTTGTTTCTGCAGAGGTGCCGCTTGAGGCGGAGGCTGCAAACGTTACCGCTAAGGATAACTATGTCAAAGAAAGTGCGTATGCCTCGGTGGAAACGATTGAAATCACAGGCGCGCAAACGGATGTTGAGAAGGTGAAGCGAGCCGTTTTGGTTACTGATAAAAAGGCGAGCTTAAGTGAAACTATGGTTATAGACGACCCGACTCTGCTTCTGTATGACAGTGACGGAAACGAAGTCAGTCAGGAGGCAATAATCTATTCGCCGCAGTATTTGCAGATAACCGTTCCTATTTTGAAGCAGAATACCATTAATCTGACGTTCGGCTATAAAAATGTGCCGGACGACTTCCCGATAGACGAGTTAAAATACACTATGTCTCAAAGTACGCTTAAGGTCATGGCGTCCAGCGAGGCGGTCGACAACGTAAAAGATTTGAATATCGGATATATAGATCTGAGGACAGTAGATATAGGATCGTCGTTTGTATTGGATATCGGTCTGCCGTCGGGATTTGTGAATCTTGAAAATACAAATAAGGTAACTGTAAAGTTTGAAAAAGCCGATTTGGTTTCCAAAACCTTTAATGTTTCTAACTTCAACGTCGTGAATGCGCCGGATGGTTATGATATTTCGGTTGTCACGAGCAAGATTGAAAATGTAAAAATAGTGGGTAAAAAAAGTATAGTAAACTCGCTAAAAGCCAAGGATATAATCGCGTCGATAGATTTGGAATCGTCAACGACGATAAACCAGTCGGGTGACACGACTGTGGTGGTGCAGATAACTGTTCCGAATAAGGGACTTGTTTGGGCGGTAGGAGAATATTCCGCCGTGATAAATGCCAGTAAAAAATAGCCGGAGGTTTTTCGGGTCATGCCGATTTTTGTTTCACAGATAAAGAGTGAAATTTCGCAGTCTGAGCGTTCTGTTGTTGACAGGACGCTCGCTTTGTTGTCTCTCTCGCAAAGCGAGGTTAGATTTGCGGGAGTTTCAAAAAGGTCGCTCGATGCGCGGAGGAGAGAAAACATTCACTATGTGAATACAGTAAAAATAGAGCTTTTTGATGAAAAGGACGAGCGCAAAGTGGCGCAAAAATCGCCGCACGCGGTTTATAAACCGCGGCAGACTTTTGAATTTGAAAAAGGGACGCAAAAGCCAAACGGTAATATAGTTATAACGGGTTTCGGTCCCGCGGGTATGTTCGCGTCGTTGGTGCTGGCGGAAAACGGGTATAATCCAATAGTGTTGGAGCGCGGACCCGGGATTGAAAAGCGGGTGTGCGCGGTCGAACAGTTTTTAAATAAAGGGGAGCTTGATGAAAACGCGAACGTCCAGTTCGGCGAGGGCGGAGCGGGAACATTTTCAGACGGCAAGCTGACGACAAGGATATCCGATCCGCTTTGTGAATATGTGTTAAATGAATTTGTAAAGCATGGTGCGCCGGAGGATATCTTAATTAAAGCAAAGCCGCATATCGGAACGGACAGGCTCAGAGTAATAGTTTCATCGATAAGAAGCAGGATTATGCAGCTGGGCGGAGAAATCATGTTTGAAAGCTGCCTGGACGATATAAAGGTAAAAGGATCCGCGGTGGCAGGCGTTTCCGCAAATAACACGGAGTTAAATGCATGCGCCGTTGTGCTTGCGGCGGGGCACAGCGCAAGAGATACTTTTTCTATGCTTTACGGCAAGGGTATAATGATGCAGCCAAAGCCGTTTTCTGTCGGAGTACGAATCGAACAGCGGCAGGAGGTTATCAACCGCGGGCTGTACGGGAAATACGCTGACGATAAAAATCTGCCCGTGGGGGAATATCAGCTTTCATACCATGAAGGCGGCAGAGCGGTTTATACGTTTTGCATGTGCCCGGGAGGAGTAGTCGTACCTAGCTGTTCTGAACAAGAAACGGTTGT
Source organism: uncultured Oscillospiraceae bacterium (assembly GCA_964536085.1). Classification (GTDB taxonomy): domain Bacteria; phylum Bacillota; class Clostridia; order Oscillospirales; family Ruminococcaceae; genus CAZHWR01. Next base: position 1,884 of record CAZHWR010000039.1, on the reverse strand, counting down.
CACAAACGGTATGAGCGAATATGCCCGCGATAAGGAAAACGCAAACGCCGGGCTCGTTGTGTCGGTTTCTGAAAAGGATTTCGATTCAGGTCCGCTCGGCGGCATATCGTTCCAAAGAAGGCTTGAGAAAAGAGCGTTTGAGCTCGGCGGGAAAAGTTACCGCGCTCCATGCGCTACAGTGGATTGTTTTATGAACGGGGAAAAGGGTATAAACATCGGCTCTGTCAAGCCGTCTTATTCAATCGGAGTTACCGGAGCGGATTTTTCCGAGCTTTTCGGGCATGAAATAAATAATATGCTCAAAATCGGTATTGACCGTTTTAACAAAAGGCTTCCGGAATTTGCAACGCCCGACGCTGTGCTGACGGGCGCTGAAACAAGGACGTCGTCCCCTGTGCGCATTTTGCGAAACGAAGAAACAGGCGAATCGGTGACGATAAGCGGCTTGTATCCGTGCGGCGAGGGAGCGGGATATGCGGGCGGAATTATGAGCGCCGCCGTTGACGGGATTAAAATCGCAGCGAAAATAATGAAAAAGTATGCGCCGTATAATTGATAGGTATTGTAAAAAAACAGAGAGGTGAGCCTCTCTGTTTTTTAATTGTTTACTTTTTTGTGAAACGTCGGAGTTGATTTTAAAATAGCATTTCCTTGTTCTAAAAAATTTTCTGTTGCTCTTGCGGAATAGAACGGAAAACCCGAAGAAGCTCGTCTCAACAGCGTATGTGCTTTTGGAAAATGAATGCCAAAAGATATTCGGCGGAAATGTCAAAATACTGCGCAAGCAGCTTGAGAGTATCAAAAATCGGCTGGCTTTTTTCTTAAAGATATCCTCCAATGGTAGAGGGAGTAATGCTTAAATTATGGGCGAGCTGTTTTGCGCAAATAAGAGAATAAGACGGTAGAGCTTTTATATTATCGGGTACAGGATTCGGCACAAATTTAAAAAAATAGCGTGACAAATTATAAAAAATTGTTTATACTATAAATAGTAAAGTTTATATTTAAAATTATAGGAGATGATTTTGGTGAAAGCAAATCTCGTTAAAAGGGCTTTATCCGCTTTGATGGCGGCGGTATTGGCGGGTTCATTGTCAGTAACAAGTGTTCTTGCGGATTCAGGCGATCTTGTGCAGGCATGGGATGCAGGGCAGATAAAGTCGTTCGGATCGGACACTCAGCGCGCGTATGAATTGGTCAACGGTGAAGCCGTCCTAGTTAAAGGCGAAAATATGACGACGATAAATCAACCGATCTGGGGCTGTGAAACAAGCGCGATCCCGATTGACGCCACTTATACCGTTGTTTACACATTGCAGCTTGAAGACGATCCCGAAGTTCCAGGAGATATTTATTTTTTAGCCACCGATCCGCTTGTGCGAATTAAATATTTGTCCGACAGCAGCAATGTTGCGGAAACTTCAGGTTACCGTACATGGTACACATTGGCGCAGCTTCGCGCTAAACAGGCTAATAACGCCGATGCAGACGGCTATTTCAAAATTTATCATATAGTTTCTGCGGAAAAATATAACTATTCTGCGCTTACATCAAACAGTTCGTATGGCATAAGTATTGAAAATCGACTTACAGGTTCCTCCGATTTTAATGCAAACACCGATCCTGCTGAGGTTTCTGAAAACAGGGCTAAATCAGAAGCTCAGAGCATCAACTTGTTAGTAAAGAGCATAGAGGTATATGAGGGAAATATTGTACCAGCAGGTGAAGTAGACGGTTGGTCGAACGGCAAGTATTATAATAACGGAGTATTGGTAACAAATTCGCTGGTTGCTTCTGAATCCGGAGCAGGATATTGCTATGTAGACGAGAACGGTGATCCGGTTGTATCGCAGGCGGTAACGGTAGGCGGAGCAACATACTACT
>CAZHWR010000038.1:0-17780 GCA_964536085.1 uncultured Oscillospiraceae bacterium | reverse complement strand
AATTGGTCAAGGTCGGCGCAAAGTCCTATATAGTAAACAAATCCGGCGTTGTGCAAAAAGCGCCTAAAAAATACAAGCTTGTAAAGGCAGGTAAGAAGTCCTATATTGTCGACAAAAAAGGCGTAGTTCAGAAAAACAAGAAAAAAATCCAAATCGGCAAAAAGACATATAAGACTAACAAAAAGGGAGTCGCCACAAAGAAAAAATAACGAACCAAGAGGCAGAAATTTTTTTCTGCCTCTTTCAGTCTGCCCAAAAAGCATAATTTACTGTGTATTGTTATTATGTCGGCAGAAAAGGAATTAAAGTTAAAGATATTCAAGTATAGCTTTGTATTCATCTGCAAGCTGTTCGAATGTTACCGCGCAGTTTGCAGGGCTTGTTGAGGGCAGACATACGGCGTCCATCAAAACATCCGCACGGCAAAGCTTGTTGTACAGCTCAAACGCCTTTTTTCCCGTGGTGAACACGGCGCGGATATCAGATGATTTAATAATTCGATTTAAATTGTTCGGAATCGGGTTTTTGATAGACGAATCGGAAGCGCCGCTGATTTCACATTCGCTGATAACATCCCAGAGAGCTATACGGTTTTTGAGCAAAAATGTGCGTTTTTGTTCTGTGGACAAAAGCTCGCTTTGTGAAATGCCAAACACATGCGCTAAGACGCGCCAGAATCTGTTTTGCGGATGCGCATAGTAAAACTTTTGCTCGCGGGATTTTGGAGACGGAATACTGCCGAGTATTAAAATTCGCGAATTTGAGTCATAAACAGGGTCGATAGTGTGGAAAACTTTTTTATACAATATAGATAATCCTTTCACTTTTAGTTTGTATATTATTTTTTCTTGAAATAATCATGGGAATATGTATAATTATAACTGTGTTGCTGTGATTTTCAAGCATAGAACAAATAAAAGTTTTTTAAATTTGTATCTCGGAGTAACACGGTTTACTGATGATTAGCAGTAATAGACAAGATACCGATGAATATCTTACAAAAGGACGGTAATTTATCATGGCGGAAAATCAAAATTATGATTTCAATAAAGGAAAACTGGCTGCAAATAAATTTGCCATATTGCCGCTCGGAAGCATAAAAGTAAAGGGATGGCTGAATAACCAGCTTTTAATGCTGTCAAACGGGCTTACCGAGGAAATGGAAAAATATCCTGACTACAGCGAAAACAGCGCATGGCTCGGCGGAAACGGCGAAGACTGGGAACGCGGACCGTATTATATGCGCGGGCTTGTGGCGCAGGCGTATCAGTTGGGCGACAAAAGGCTTATAAAAAAAGCGCAGAAATGGATAGACTTTGCAATTGAAAGCCAAGATGACGATGGATTTTTCGGCCCTGTATCCAATACCGACTGGTGGCCGAGAATGCCTGTTTTGATGGCGGTTCGGGATTATTATGAAGCCACCGGTGAATCTGATGGGCGCGTTTTGCCGTTCATGGAGAAATATTTCAGATATCAGTTAAAAATGCTTCCGGAAAACCCGCTTTACTCATGGGCGCATGCCCGCGGCGGCGATAATATGGACAGTGTTTATTGGCTGTATAATAAGCTGTACGACAGTTCTGCACCCGAAGAAACCGACTGGCTTTTAGAACTTGGCGAGCTTATAAAATCCCAAACACAGGACTGGACGGAAATTTTCACAAACTCCACGGTGCGCGAGCATGTTGTAAATACGAGTCAGGCGCTTAAAATGCCGATAGTCTATTACCAAAGCTCACATAATATTGCGGACAAAAACGCGTTTAAAATCGGGCTTGACAATATCCGTCTTGACCACGGCAGAGTAGACGAGCTTCCTAATTCCGATGAAGCCGCAAGGGACAACAAGCCCACGCGCGGCACCGAGCTTTGCGGTATCACCGAGGGTATGCTGTCGACGGAAATCGCAATGCGGATTTTGGGCGAGGGCTGGCTCGGCGACAGATTGGAAACGCTGGCGTTCAACGCGCTTCCCGCGGCGTATGCACCCGATTATCTCGGGCATGTGTATTACATAACGCAAAATCAGGCGCTAGCTACCAGAGGCAAGCGCGAATTTGACTGCGACCACGGGGACGACGCTGCATTCGGCGCTCCCGGGGGATTTGATTGCTGTTTTGCCAATAACCACATGGGCTGGCCAAAGCTTTTCCAAAGCATGTGGATGGCTACCGCCGACGGAGGGCTAGCCGTTGTTTGCTACGGATCAAACGAAGTCACGGCTAAGGTTGCAGATTCAAAAACCGCTGTATTTAAACAGATAACCGATTATCCGTTTGATGATAAAATTTGTATTGACTATTCAGGCGACAACGCGCACTTTGGGCTCATGTTAAGGATTCCCGCTTGGTGCGATTCGCCCGCGATTAGAATAAATTCGGAAAACGTCGCTATTGACAGTGTTCAAAACGGGTATTTTACCGTTTGCCGCGATTGGAAGGCGGGAGACAAAATTGAGCTTGAGCTTCCTGCTAAAATTCAAATTTCAACATGGTACAACGGCTTTGCGTCGGTCAAGCGCGGCGCGCTGCTGTATGCGCTTAAAATCGAGGAAAACTGGATAGAAGCTCCCGGCGACCGTTCCTGCCGCGAAATAACGTCGCCGCTGTACGGTAGATGCAAATGCTGGGAGGCGTTTCCGGACAGCCGCTGGAATTACGGCTTGGTGACCGACAGCGAGAACCCTGAAAGTTCTTTTGAGATTAGTCGCAACGAAATTACCGACCATCCGTTTATCTTCGACCAAGCGCCAATCGAGCTTACGGCTACAGGGCAGATAATCCCCGGCTGGAAGCTGGACGGAAACCTCACGGGAGAGCTTCCGTTCGGTGAAATCAGCTCGGATAAATCTTTGCAGGAAAAAATAACGCTTATACCGTACGGATGCGGAAGGCTGAAAATATCGCAGTTCCCGAAAATCGGAGAAAACGGCGACAAGGTTGTGAGAAACGATTTTATCCGCACAGAGCGCGGCTGCAAGCTTGAAAATATCGCGGTTCCTCCGGCGAGCGAATACAGCGCCGTAATTAAAACAAAAACCAACGGAGAACTGTCGGTCGTCGTTAATGGCAGAGTACAGAAAAACGTTTCGGTTAATAACAAAATCGGCAGGGTAGAAGGGTTGAAGTCTCTTATTGAGCAAAAGCACATGAGCTTTTGTGCAGACAATCTAAACACTCTTGAATTTGATTGCAGCTGCGGTGAGATTGAAAGCGTTCATATAATTCCCGAAGAATATGAGTTTACAATCAAGACGGGAAGCTGTTTTGAAGCTATTTGGGTGGAATACCCCATAATAAGCGACGCAACGCATTACGCGCTTTACTGCGCTTCGAGCGAAAACGAGCTTGTATTCGACAATATAATCCCCAACGGATACAAGAGCGGAGATATATTTATTTCCGACCGTTTTTCAGCGACTGTGGATATCCCCGGCGAATATGAGGTTTATATGACTGCGTTTAGGGATAAAACCCGAATTTGCAGCTCAGATAAAACAAAAATACGTATCGGCGGCTGATGATAGATTTGATCAAAATGGAAATAAAAAACAAAGCGTATCAACAGATTCGCTTTGTTTTTTTTATTTTTGCTCTATTGAGTTTATAGTCAAATTACCGCAGTCCATTTCAACGCTGAGAGAATAAACCGCATACGGTACGGTTTCAAATGCTTTTGACTTTACTCTGTTTAAAATATAGTTTCCAAGGTCGATATCGATATCACAGTTATATTAAAGAATAGATTTATCAAGACTCAACAGGCAATCGCCCAAATTGCATTTTACAATGTTATTTCCGTTTAAACTTCCGCTGAGTTCAACATCTCCGCATAATACTGCGGCTGAAAGCGAGTTTGAATCTATGGCGGAAAAGTCAAGGTCGCCGTATTCAATATTAAGTTCAAACTGTTTGGCGGAAGTCTTTACGCCGGAAAGATCCCCGCAGTCAAGCCTTGCCTTGAATAAGCTGGAAACGGAGGTGTCGCTGATATTTACGTCGCCCATACTTGAATCTATATCAAGCAAATTGCAGAAAATGTTGTCAATATTAATTTCGCCGCAGGAACTGTTGATTTTGATAGAATCGTGCGAGAAGTCTTTGGGAAACTGTATTTGTATTTTTTATCGGATTTTTTTAAATCTAAGAAAAAATTCAGTTTGGTTAATTGCTCTGCGTTAAAATACAGCGTTTGATTCTTTACCTCGTATTCAGGCGTTGCGGTCAGGTTGCCGTAATAAAAAACAAATTTGCCGTATTCGGTGTTGGCGCGTGTGATTTGAATGTCGGTATCACCTACATTCAAGTCAAAGACGGTAATTGATTCGTCTATGCTGATTGAATTTGAATATGACGATTGCTTTTGAACGATGATTTTCCCTTGACTGTTGAAATATATGCTCGTATTGCCGCGTAAAATAAGCCCTGTTATGCTGATAAGTATTCAGCACACTATCAACGCGGCGCTGATTATTGATATAATTTTTGTAGAACGTTTCATGCTTTGGCTCCTTTCTCTTTATTTGTGTAAACGGCTGTGAATATCAGCCTGACTCCTTTGCAGAAAACTACGGTAAGCTTCCAGCTCAGCATACCGAATAATATTCCCAGTCCCCGATCATTGCCGGTGCGGCTCCGAATATAACAAGCGCCGTGGCAAAGTGCTGAAACGCCGTCATAATGCTTAATACTACAGAGGCAAGCCCCGCGGCGGCAATAGCGGCGCTCGCTGCCAAAAATGCGATCAGGCAGGCTCCCGCGGCTATTTAAAGCCCATATTCCTATAAAAATCAAAAATACGGTAAACAGAATTTTTTTGTATCCAGATGAGCCGCCTTTTTATAGCCGGCGGCATAGGGGTTGCTGGATAATCCGCCGCACGGCGTGTAATCATACGGATGATATTTTTTTATTCCTGCGTCGCGTATTATACTTTCAGCGATTTTTTCCGGCGGGGGAGCTCACTAAGCGCAGATTGTTCATCGTCAGAATCGTCAAAATAATCTTTATAATAAGAAATTGCAGCGATGCGCTCGTCATCGGGAGCTTGCAAAAGCGCTGTGTTAAGCCTATTAAGAAATTCCTGTTTATTCATCTTTATCATCATTCCTCTCGTCTGAATCTACGCCGACGGACAACGCACAGTCGACCTTGTGCTTGTAAATTTCCCACTCGTTATATAATATTGTATGTCAATAGTAATTAATGATTTACAGACAAATGTGTTGTATACGCAGTAAAAATCAAGTTGTAATAAACAAGAAGCCCCGGCAGACGGATAATACGCCTGCCGGGGCTTTTCATTACAGCAATTTATTTGTTCATTTTGTTTTTCATTCGCATGCTGTTGTTGAGTATGCGCTTTCTGATTCGGATATTTTCGGGAGTTACTTCCAAAAGCTCGTCCTCGTTGAGAAATTCAAGCGCTTCTTCAATACTTAAATTACGCGGGTGAATAAGGCGCAGGGCGTCGTCGCTTCCTGACGCGCGGGTGTTGGTGAGCTGTTTTTTCTTGCAGACGTTTACCGCCAAATCGTCCGATTTAGGGGTGAATCCGACTACCATGCCTTCGTAAACGGGAACTCCTGCGCCGATGAACAGGGTGCCGCGCTCCTGCGCATTGTAAAGCCCGTAGGTTACAGATTCGCCGGATTCAAATGCAATCAGCGATCCGTACTGCCTCCTGTTGATTTCGCCTTTATACGGCTGGTATTCGCTGAACACGGCGTTTAATATACCCTCGCCGTGCGTGTCTGTCAAAAACTCGTTTCTATAACCGAAAAGACCTCTGGACGGGATCATGTATTCAATTCGCATTCTCGAGCCCTGCGGGGTCATATGATCAAGTTCGCCCTTGCGCTGACCCATCTTTTCCATAACGGCTCCCATATATTCCTCGGGGACATCTATTAAAAGCCGCTCGATAGGCTCGTGTCTTTGACCGTCTATGTTTTTAAACAGAACGCGCGGAGTGCTTACGGCGAACTCGAATCCCTCGCGGCGCATTGTTTCAATCAGAATGGAAAGGTGCATTTCACCGCGTCCGGCAACAATAAAGCAGTCGGTGGAGTCGCCGTCGGCAACGCGCAGGGAAACATCCTTTAACACCTCGCGGTTTAAGCGGTCGCGTATCTGGCGCGAGGTGACGAACTTTCCTTCACGCCCTGCAAACGGGCTGTCGTTGACCTGAAAGGTCATTTCGACTGTCGGCTCGCTTATTTTAACAAACGGCAGAGGCTCAGGATTTTCGAGTGAAGTAACCGTATTGCCGATGGTTATGTCGGCAATACCAGAAAAGCAGATGATATCCCCGCATTTAGCCGATTCAACAGGAACGCGCTGTAAGCCGTCTATCTGATAAAGATTTACTATTTTGCCTTTTTTCGGAGGAAGCTCTTTATTGTGGTAGTCGCAGACCAAGACTTCCTGACCCTGTTTTATCGTTCCGCGTTCAATGCGCCCTACGGCGATTCGTCCTACATAATCGTTGTAATCGATGGAGGAAACAAGCGCTTGCAGTTCGCCTTCGTCATCGCCCTCGGGAGCCGGAATATAATTGATGATTGTGTCAAACAGGGCCGTCAGATCCTCGCCCTGCTGCGCGGGAGAAGCGGAAGCTGTACCGTCGCGGCCTGAACAGTATATTATAGGGCTGTCAAGCTGTTCGTAGCTTGCGTTTAAATCGAGCAGAAGCTCCAGTACTTCGTCTCCTATTTCGTTTAAGCGCGCGTCCGGACGGTCAATTTTATTTACAACTATTATTATTCTGTGACCGAGCTCAAGCGCTTTTTGTAAAACAAATCTGGTCTGCGGCATGGGACCCTCTGCTGCGTCGACCAAAAGCAGGACTCCATCCACCATTTTGAGAACGCGCTCGACCTCTCCGCCGAAGTCGGCGTGACCGGGAGTGTCGATAATATTGATTTTTGTGCCCTTGTAATGCACCGCGGTGTTTTTTGAAAGAATCGTTATTCCGCGTTCGCGTTCAAGCGCGTTGTTGTCCATAACGCGTTCTTCAACGACCTGATTTTCCCTGTAAACGCCGCCCTGCTTTAAAAGCTCGTCCACAAGCGTGGTTTTTCCGTGATCGACGTGCGCGATTATCGCGATGTTTCTTAAATCGTTTCTAACCAAGTTTAATTACTCCTTACTTTAATAACTGACTTTTGTATTATAGCACAAATATTCATTGAAATAAATGTAATTTCCTACAAAATTTATTATATATACAGATAGTTTTATATCTTTAAAAATAATCATATTCATTTGTAATGGGATAAACCGTTTGAATAAATGATTTTGATTTCAAATTTGTCTTTTGCTAAAAGGAATTGATTTTACTATGAAACGTTCCAAGGTGTTTTTAAAAAATGCGGTGATATTGTCGGCGGCGTCGATAGTCATACAGGCTTTAGATGTTTGGTTCAAGGTTTATGTTACAAATTACGCCGGCTCGCAGGCTATGGGGATGTTTCAGCTTATCATGTCAGTTTATACATTTGCATTGACGCTTGCGATGTCGGGCATAAATCTAGCTTCAACGCGCTTGGTGGCGGAGGAGATAGGCAAAAAAAACGGCGATGTTTCTTCAGCGTTGAAAAAAAGCGTCGCATACGCTTTGTCGTTCGGAACACTTTCCGCGATTCTCTTATTTACGCTGTCAGGCTTTATCGCCGAGAGCTGGCTTATGAACCCTCAGACCGAGCTTTCCTTGAAACTTTTGTCATTGATGCTTCCGCTGATATCCGTCACGTCGGTTTACAACGGATATTTTAACGCCGCACGAAGGGTAGTCAAAAGCGCCTCATACAATTTTGCCGACCAGCTTTTGAAGACTGTTATAGCGATCATTATATTTTCAAGATTCAGCTTCAACGATGTTTCCTCCGCGTGCGTGTGCGTAGTCTTAAGCTCGGTAGCGGCGGAGTTTATATCGTTTATCTACGCCTGTGTCCTGTTTAAGGCGGACAGGAAGAAATATTCCGTAAAGTCAAACGCACACGATAAAACGATAACCAAACGAATGCTGGGAATAGCTCTTCCGATGGCGTTCAGTTCATATGTGCGCTCGGGACTTTTGGCGATAGAGCATCTTATGATACCGATTTCATTAAAAAAATTCGGGAGCTCCTACGAAAACGCGCTTTCGGTATACGGCATTATACACGGCATAGTTCTGCCGATACTGTTGTTCCCGTCGGCGGTAATAAATTCATTTGCGGGGCTTTTGATTCCTGAGCTTTCGGAAAACATGGCGAGCAAGGGGCTGGAAAGCAAAAAAAACACAAGGCATTCTATAACCGATCTCAGGACAAATTATATAATAAAGCGGGTTTATCAGATAACTCTGACGTTTGCCGTGCCCGTATGCGCTGTATTTATATTTTTTTCAGACGAAATAGCGCGCCTTACGGCAAACGGCAACGCAGACGCTGCGTTTTATATCAAAATCCTCGCGCTTATGGTACCGATAATGTATCTTGACAGCGTTACAGACAGTTTTTTAAAGGCGCTTAACGAGCAGGTAAAGTCGATGATTTACAATATCCTAGATTCGGGAATATGCGTTATACTTGTTATTACGCTTTTGCCGATATGGGGAATAAAGGGGTATATTTTCGTGCTTTACATAAGCGAGATATTCAATACTACTCTTAGCGTTATGCGGCTTGTAACTGTGGCAAATTTCAAGTTTGATTTAAAGCGGTGGATAATATTTCCTGCGCTTATATCGTCAGCAAGCGTGTTCATTTCCAAAGGTATTTTAAGCGTGTTCGGCGGAACTGCGACATATTTTGGTTCCGTGCTTTTGATTAGTATGTTTGCAGTTTTGTATATCGGACTTTTATTGTTGACAAAAACCTTCAGAAAGGAAGACGTTATGTGGGCTGTTTCGTTTTTTAAAAAGGACAGCGTAAATTAACCTACTTTTCGGTTTGACAAAAAAAGCGGATATTGGTAATATTAAATATATAGTGCCATCGGTAATTTAATGTAAGCTCTTATAATCGGTGGCAAAAAGCGAGAACAGTGAAAACAAAGCCTGTATTATTTCATAGTAAAAGCTCTGCTTAATTGTTTTCTTGCTTATAGTATTTTTGTATCTGGCAGGGAAGGAATGGTTATAAAACATGGGTTCGGATAAAAAATTCTGCTATAACTGTATGCACGAATTAACGGGGAGCAATATCTGCCCGAAATGCGGTTATTTTCAGGAAACTGAACAGCCTGAGTACTGCTTAAAACCGGGATCATTGCTAAATAACAGATATCTTATCGGAAATATGATATCTGAAAACAGCGAGGGTATCACATATATTGCTTATGATAATGTTATCGGAAGCCGGGTGGAAATAAGGGAATACATCCCGCTTGAGCTTTGCAGCCGCTCTCAGAATTCCGCTGAAATCGTTGTTACGCAGGGTAAGGAATCGATTTATAAAGCATTGATGTCTGATTTTTCCGAGCTTGCACAAAGTATTGCAAAATTCAGAACACTTCCGAATATAAAGCAGATATACGAGATTTTTGAGGCGAACAACACTGTTTATTACGTCGGTGAATACATCGAGGGTAATTTGACCCTTGCCAAAATGCTTTTAAGAAGCGAAGGTCTGGTCGACTGGAGTGTATTTTCCGGTCTTATTAAGCCTATTATAAACACAGTGGGAATACTCAATGCTTCCAATATAATCCACCGAGGCATCAGCCCTGATACGATTTTTGTCACCCCGAAAGGCGAGCTGAAGCTCGGCAGCTTTTGTATAAGTGCGGTCAGAGCGTCAAAATCGGAGCTTGAGTCGGAAATTATAGAGGGATACGCCGCACCGGAGCAGTATTCTGTCAATAGCTGGTACGGTCCATGGACGGATGTTTATGCCGTTTGTGCCGTTATTTACCGCACTCTTACGGGAATAGCCCCGCCGGACGCCAAGGATCGCAGTGTTGACGAACGGCTTATACCTCCGAGAAATATTAACCCCGGTATTCCGGCAAATGTGGCTGCGGCTGTAATAAGCGGAATGAGATTGTCACCCGAAAACCGCGTTCAGAGCATGAAAGCGCTTTCTGCATCGCTTGCGGACAATACTCAGGACGAAATAGAAGTCGATGACGGCAAAAATAAAAAATCTAAGAAAAGCGGCAAGTTGACTGTTCTTATAGTTCTTGCGGTCACTGCGGTCATATTGGTTATCGCGGGAATATGGATTGTCAATTACGCTTTCAGTTCAGATGAAGAAGCATTGACAGAAAGCATAAACAGCATTGATCTTCCGTCGGTGTATTCTGCAAATGAATCGGAAACGTCGTCAGACGAGGCGGAGTATGCGATGCCTGATCTTGTCGGACTTGAATACGATAAGGTGATTATAAACAGCGATTATACCAAGCTTGTAAACATATCCATGAAAACCGCTTACAGCGACAAATATGAAAAAGGTATAATTATCAAGCAGAGTATAGCCGCTGACGAGCCTATAGCCTTAAACACCGATGTTACTGTAACTGTCAGCCTAGGCTCTAAAAATCAAACGGTTCCCGATTTTGAAGGTAAGACGTTGTCTGAATATCTCGTTGAATTGGACAATTTGGGTATTTCGTATAATTTCCGTCTGAAAGACACTTCGGGGGCGATATCCGGCGATATCGTTCAGGTCAGCCCCGAGCAGGGAACGACTATCGACCTTTCAAAGGGCGAATCAGTCACGGTTTATATTGATAACACTTCGGCATCCGGCAGTGCTGAGAGTGAGGATAGTATCGAATAACCGACACCTGTCTTATTTAATTTTAAGCGTATAAAAGCCCGCGCACAATTTTGTGCGCGGGCTTTCGGTATTCAGCGGAAAAATTAAATATGCAAAGAAATATAATGGCTATTGCTTTTATAATGTAAAATCGCTTTTATCATAATCAGCTTTAAGCTTAACGGGAGGTTTGGGAACGCGCAGCAAAGGGGAATACCGGAATCTTTTGCAGGCGTAATACGGGGCGACCGCTCCGTGCTTACCGCACAGAACCATTTGACCGTCCTTGGTTTTTCTGCCGTTTTCGCAATATTCACAGGCAGGTTCAATCTTGTTTCCGAAGTGTTTGTGTTTCATGCCGCACCTTCTTACCTCGTTTAGATGGTTTAAGTATATCAGATTTTTCAAAATTAAACAACAGCAAAATGCAAACTCCCACCAAAAATGCGGATGAAATATGATTGTAAACTCCGTTTCCCAGGCTGCTTGCCGACGCAGATATAACGGGAAGCTCGATTTTGAATATTTTTAGCAGTAAAAACGTATAAATAACGCTCAATACTGCATAAATGACTTTATAAAACATATATCTGCCCGTTTTTAACCCGCACGGATTAACAATTGCAGCAATTTGCATATGAACGCAGACTCCTCCGAACGCCGTCAGACCGCTTGCCAGTATTATGCGTTCAACACCGCTTACATCGTACAGCTTTGAGCAGCCCTTGCATATTTCAAGCAGACCGTTTATAAGCGCTTCTGCTGTTTTTTCGGAAAAAACGGGTTTAAACGCTGAAGTGATAGCACCTGCCAGCCCCGCGGAGTCGATTATCGCATAAACCGCAGAGAAGAGTATGATAAGTGAACATATGGTGAGCATGGAATAAGAAGCTGATTTTGCGGAATATATTAAAGCGTCGCCCAATTTCATGCAGGTGCTTCGGCTGTTTTTACACGTGTTATTAGTTCTTTTACCTATTCGTGTGATATTTGCAACGCTTAAACAGGCAAGAATATGAGACAAATATATTGTAAGTCCAAGCTTTGAACTTTTGAGTATTGGGATTCCTACAACGCCTATCAAAAACGCGGGACCGGCGTTTACGCAAAAGCAGAGCAAACGATTCGCTTCCTGTTGTGACAGCTTTCCTTCTTTTACTGCGTCAGATATCAAGGCGGCGCCTACGGGATATCCGCCGACAAGGCTTAAAACAACGATGCCGACACCTAAATTATCAACTCCGAATAAAAATCTTAAAGGCGCGGCAAACGGATATATCAGAGCTTCTGAAATATTGGTTTTTATTAAAAAAACGCTGAATGCCGTAAAGCAGAACAACGACGGGATTATTGTGTTAAGGCATATGCCGATTCCGTTGATTATCTCCTGTGAGATCTGTGCAGAAAACAGAATAAGAGATATGATAATAAGGATCACCGCAGCGCTTACCAGCAGCTTTTTTATTTTCATTTGTTTTACCTCCGTTTGCTGGTTTAAGTATATGCTTTGCAACGGATTAATATATTTATATAGACTTAATATGATTAGAACGAGGTGCTGAAATGTCTATAAAAAAGCGTGCCGGAGATATAAAAAATAAAAAGGACGATTTAGTAAATAAGCTTTCAGCCTGCACAAGGGTCGAGCTTACATCCGATTGCGAAGCCTTGATCGAAGGATGCAAAGGTATACTTGAATACGATGACAGCATTATAAGAATAGCTGCTAAAAGATTCGAACTGCGTTTTACCGGTCATAATCTTACGCTGCGAAGTCTAAGCGAGGAAGATATAGCCATAGAAGGCAAGATTTTAGGTATAGAGTTTATTTGACGGAGACGAGGTGAAAAACACTGCTTATCAAAATGTTTCATTTTATAATAGGCTGCGCGCATGTAGAGGTATGCGGTATGGATATTGCAAGGTTTATAAACATGTGCGCCGCAGATAAAATATGTCTTTTTAACATCCGAAAAAGCGGTGAAAAGCTTACGGCGAGTACATATTTAAGTTCTCTTGAGCGCCTTTTTGAGTGCGCCGGAAGGCTTGGGCTTGAGGTCACTGTTACAAAGCGGTACGGAATTCCTGAGCTTTTCAGGCGGTACAAAAAACGGACGGGTCTTTTTATCGGTGCGGCAGTGTTTGTGCTTTTTATTATTGGAACGCAGAATTTCATCTGGACGGTGGATGTTTCCGGCAACAGCGGCGTTACAACAGAACAGCTTCTAAACGCGGTAAACGACGCGGGCGTAGGTTTCGGAACACTCAAGCGCAAGGTGAATTATGACAATATAGAAGCATATCTTATGACCAGGTTTGACAACATCGCATGGGTCGCCGTTAATATCGTCGGAACACGTTTGCATATTGAAATTAATGAAGGGGACGAAGCGCCGAAAATCACAGCTAATGAAACCGAACCGCGCAATATAGTTGCCAAAAAAGACGGTATAATAACAGGAATGGCGGTTTATATGGGGCAAAAGGAGGTAAAGCAGGGCGATGTTGTAGCGGAGGGCGATATTTTGGTAAACGGTATTATGGAGGATAAGCACGGAAACAGCCTGTTTACAAGAGCTTCCGCCAAGATTTATGCAAAAACAGAATTTTCCAAAACCTTCACAGTCGATATGGCGGTGAAGCAAAAAAGTGATATCGGGCAAAAAGGCAGCCTGTATTCTATAAAGCTCGGTCAATCGGCGTTCCCGATTTTTAATAAAAACATGAATTTACCTTTTGAACTGAAAAGAGTATATACTATAAAGCTGTTCGGTATAACTCTGCCTGTTGAGATTGTTGAAAATGAATATTATTCTTACAGCGAGACAGACGTAATAATTTCAGAGCACCGGGCGGTAAATACAGCCAAATATCTTTGCTCGGTTTATGAAAAAACCGAGCTTGCCGAGGCTAAGATAATCGGCAAAAAAGGATCGGTCGAAAGAAAAGACAATAAAATATTCTACACAGTCGATTATGTTTGCAATGAAAATATTGCAAAAACCGAAAAAATTTACATTGAGAGCGAAAAATAATAAAAAAACTCTTTATTTTTGCAAACGTTATGGTATAATAACAATATAAGTTAATTTACACAGTTTTTACTATTTATTTTGTACAATACCACTCACGGGGGAATTATATGGCGGAACAGCTTGTGAATATCGACCGTATGGAGGACGCTCTGGCTTTGTTCGGCAGCTTTGATGAAAATATAACCATACTGCAAAAGCAGTTTGACGTTAACATAATTAGCCGCGGAAGCGATATTAAAATCAGCGGCGAAACAGAAAATGTCGCGCTTGCGCAAAGGGCGATAAAAAGCTTGCTCACAATGTTAAACCACGGCGAAAGCCTGACAGAGCAAAACGTGAGATATGCCATAAATCTTGTATGCGAGGATAACGACGACAAGCTTGAAGCAATGTTCAGCGACTGTATTACGATAACCGCCAAGGGCAAGCCGGTAAAACCGAAAACGCTCGGTCAGAAAAACTATGTTCAGGCAATCGCCGGCAACACTGTGGTATTGGGCGTTGGTCCCGCGGGAACAGGAAAAACCTATCTTGCCGTTGCGATGGCTGTTAAAGCGTTCAGAGCGCACGACGTTAACAGAATAGTGTTAACGCGCCCTGCTGTAGAGGCGGGTGAAAAGCTCGGCTTTTTGCCGGGAGATTTGCAGAACAAGGTCGATCCGTATCTACGTCCGCTGTATGACGCGCTGTTTGATATGCTCGGCGCGGATAATTTCCAGCGTTTTCAGGAACGAGGCAACATAGAAGTGGCGCCGCTTGCATATATGCGAGGCAGAACGCTGGACGATTCGTTTATTATCCTTGATGAAGCGCAGAACACTACTCCAGAGCAGATGAAGATGTTTTTAACAAGGCTGGGCTCCGGCTCAAAGGCAGTCATAACGGGCGATATAACGCAGATCGATCTGCCGGACAGAAAAAAATCCGGACTTTTGGAAGCAATGAAGGTCTTAAAGCGGGTCGAAGACATCGCTATAATACGTTTCAACGACAAAGACGTTGTCCGTCATAAAATCGTTCAGGACATCGTTAAGGCATACGAAAAATATTACGAGGAAGGTAAGCATAAGGGTTATTATGGACAAACTAAAAGTATTGATAAGCAATAAGCAATCTGAAGTAAAAATCCCCACAGGCATCAGGCTTTTAATCAGAAGGTGCTGCCATGCGGTTCTGGAGCACGAAAATTTTGACGGAAGCGCTGAGGTAAGCGTTTCATTTGTCAGCAACAGCGAAATAAAAAGCCTTAATGCAAAATACCGGAATAAAGACGCTGTCACTGATGTGCTGTCGTTCCCGCTTGGTGAAAACGGCATTTACGACAAAAATGTCGAAACAGGCGCTTTTATGCTGGGCGACATTGTTATTTCAATGCAAAGAGCTATAGAGCAGGCTGACACCTTCGGTCATTCGCTTCAGCGCGAAGTCGGATTTCTGACCGTACATTCAATGTTCCACCTTTTGGGCTACGACCATGAGCAGGGCGGTCTGCAAGCCGTTAAAATGCGTGAGCTTGAAGAAGAAGTACTTACTACGCTCGGGATTTCCCGTGGCAGCAGCTACGTTTTAGACAAATGATAAGCGGTAATAAGCAGATAAAAGGGCTTTTGAAGAGCTTTAAATTTGCGCTCAGAGGGATAATATTCTGCCTGAAAAATGAGCGAAATATGAGGATACATTGCTGTACGGCGGTGCTTGTAGCTGTATTTGCACTGATTTACGGTGTAAGTCCGTTTGAATTTGCAGTATTGTTTATTGCTATGTCATTCGTTGTCGTATGTGAAATGGTGAATACGGCAATTGAAGCGTTAGTGGATTTGCAAACCTCAGCGTATGCTGATTTGGCGAGGATAGCAAAGGACGTCGCTGCGGGCGCGGTACTTGTTTCAGCAGTTTGTGCGGTGTTATGCGGAATTGCGATGTTTCTGCACTTTCCGAAGCTTGCTGATGTAATTATACGCATTTTTACAACTCCGTATATTATAATTCCGATAGCAGCATATATCGTTTTTGCCGTTTTGTTTATATTCAAAGGCTTTGAGATGTTCAATTTTAAAAAACAAAAACGTTGATAAAATCACAACCGCTTTGCGGCTGTGATTTTATGATGTAATAAATAAAAAGGGGAAAATATGCTGGATTCAAAAAGCGCATTTATAGCTATTGTCGGAAAGCCGAATGTCGGAAAGTCGTCGCTTATGAACGCAATGCTCGGAGAAAAGGTGGCGATTGTTGCAAATAAGCCGCAAACTACAAGAACAAGAATAACCGGCGTTTTAACGCGCGGAGAAACGCAGTTTGTTTTTATTGATACTCCCGGACTTCATAAGCCTAAGAACAGGCTTTCGGAGCATATGGTTAAAAGCGTTAACGAGTCGGTCAATGATGTGGACGCGGCTGTTCTTGTCGTCGAACCGTACGGTGAACCGAACAAAGAAGAGTTAAAGCTAATAGAGTCATTCAAAACGCTTAAAATTCCGGCAATACTGGTAATCAACAAGATAGATACTGTTAAAAACAAAGAGGATCTTCTGTATAAAATTAAAGCAGTGTCAAAGCTTTATAATTTTAAAGATGTCGTTCCTGTAAGCGCACTTGAAAACGATGGTATAGATTTGCTCTTGGACACGCTTGATTCATACGCTGAAAAAAGCGTACACTATTTTCCGGACGACACCCTGACCGACCAGCCTGAACGTGTTATTGCGGCGGAGCTAATCAGAGAAAAAATTTTACAGTTGATGTATGAAGAAATACCGCACGGGGTAGTTGTCGTTGTTGAAAAAATGCGGGAGAGAGAAAACAAGCGCATTATTGATATTGATGCGGAAATTTACTGTGAAAAAAGCAATCACAAGGGTATGATTATCGGCAAAGGCGGCGAAATGCTAAAAAAAATAGCGTCGCTCGCGCGTGTGGACATTGAGACTTTTTTGGACTGCAAGGTTAATTTGAAATGCTGGGTGAAGGTCAAGGATGATTGGCGCAATAAAGAAGCTTTTATAAAAAATTTTGGTCTGGATTGAGTAATTTAACGCGCCGAAGTGCATTTACCTCAAGAATCAAGCTTTGGCAAATAATTACCAGACATATTTAACCTTTGGCAAGATAAAATTATAATACAGGTTTTGATGAGGGGCGTGTATTATAATGATATTTGATAAGGAGCTTTTAAAGCTTTGGAATAAGTTTGAATCAACGGGAAATGTGAATGATTATTTAAAGTTTGCCCGTGTTTCGCACGGAGAGATTTCTGAAACTGAGGTTGTTTCGGGCGACGGCGCGGCAGAGTTAAAGTTTGAGGAAACCGCGGATGATAATTAAGACTAAGGGCGTTGTGATAAAGCAAAGAAATATAGGGGAAAAGGATGCGATCATCACTGTACTTACCCCGGAATACGGTGTTATAGAAGCGTCCGCAAGAGGAATCAAGTCGGTTAAAAGCAAGCTTCAAAGCGCCGTGCAGCCTCTGTGCTTTTCCGATTTTGCAATCTTCAAAGGTAAGTCCGGGTATATTGTAAATGACGCCGAAAGCCTTGAATCGTTTTATGATATTCGCCTCGACGTCGACAAATTCTCTCTTGCCAGTTATTTTTGCGAAGTAATTTGCTATGCGGTAACGTCTGAGGAAAACTCGTATGAAATCATGCGTCTTTTGCTCAATTCACTGTATGTTATGAGCAATGATTTGCGTTCCGACCTGTTTGTCAAAGCGGTTTTTGAGTTTAAATTCATGTGCTTGGCGGGCTTTTGCCCCAATATGGGCTGCTGTTCAGATTGCGGAAGCGCTCAGATGGCATCCGGTGCGTTTTTGCTTTCACAGGGAAAATTTGTCTGTTCTGAGTGTGTTTTTGAATATTCCGGTGAAGCAAAGGCGGAAATAAATGAAAAAATTATAAAAGCACTTAGATTTATTGCAGAAAACGAAAGTAATAAAATCTTTTCGTTACATATCGGAGAAAAAACGCTCGAATATATATCAAAGATAACCGAAT
>CAZHWR010000037.1:0-17803 GCA_964536085.1 uncultured Oscillospiraceae bacterium | reverse complement strand
GAATCCCCTCGGGCGCGCCAAAAAGAGAGCGCCCGGAAGGGCGCTTTTATTTTTGAAGTCCGTAGGGGGGTGAGAAGCTCCGATAAGTTTGCAGGAAAGAGAATAGAGAACAAATAGTCAAGGTGTGCGGAGATGTCCGAAAGGAAACGGAGGACAGAGCAAACTTGACTTGACGCGGCGCGTCAAGTGGGTTCAGAATCCCCTCGGGCGCGCGTGCCTTTTGCCTCCGCTTGAAAACTTACTAAACCCATGGTATAATAATATATATTATTGCACCATTTTCTTTTTAAAGGAATGATAAAAATGAAGATATCAACAAAAGGTCGCTATGCGCTGAGGATGCTTGTTGACCTCGCCGAACATCAGAACAGCGGATATGTTGCGCTAAAGGACATTGCAAAACGGCAGAGAATATCGAAAAAATATCTGGAGCAGATCGTCCCGCTTTTGAATAAATCGGACTTTTTGCTCACAAACCGCGGCTATCAGGGCGGCTATATGCTTGCAAAACAGCCGGAGAAGTACACAGTGGGGGATATTTTGCGCGTCACTGAAGGGAGCATTGCGCCCGTAGCCTGTCTTGACCCGCCCGAAAACACCTGTGAGCGAAGGGCTGACTGTGAGACGCTTTATGTCTGGCAGGGGCTTAACGATGTCATCACTGAATATCTTGATTCGATTACCCTGCGTGATATCGTTGAAAAAAACAATGCGCGTGCGATTGACGAATACTATATATAAAAAGCCGCGCGTCGTATATGATTTTGTGTTGCATTGAAAAATAAAAAATGGTAATATAATTATTAAAACAATTGTTAACGTGATAAAAAGCGAAACATATTTTTACACAGGGATTATCCGTAAATTTTTAACAGACGTCGGTATTTAAAATCCCTCTGTCGAGTTTTCGCTGCGCAGCCTCCCTTTTTCGGGGGAGGCTTTATTGCTCGGGGTATTTTTGTTCCCGGCGTAGATGATTTTTTTATTGCGTAAAAGCCCGAAAAGTTGAATTTTCAATCTTTATTATACTGCATCTGACAGAAGGAGAGAATCAAATGGTAGAACAGAAAAAAATGGTGAACGACATCACGTCAATGGACGAGGATTTTGCCCAGTGGTATACCGACGTTGTTAAAAAAGCGGAGCTCATCGATTATTCGAGCGTACGCGGATGCATGATTCTGCGCCCGTACGGTTATGCTATATGGGAAAACATACAAAAGGACCTGGACAGCCGCTTTAAAAAGCTCGGTCACGAAAACGTTTATATGCCGATGTTTATCCCCGAAAGCCTTTTGCAAAAGGAAAAGGATCACATCGAGGGCTTTGCTCCCGAGGTCGCGTGGGTGACCCACGGCGGAGAGGAAAAGCTCACCGAGCGCATGTGCGTGCGCCCTACGTCCGAAACGCTGTTCTGCGACCATTATAAAAATATAATCCACTCCTACCGCGACCTGCCGAAGCTGTATAACCAGTGGTGCAGCGTTGTAAGATGGGAAAAGACCACTCGCCCTTTTCTGCGCTCGGTCGAGTTTTTGTGGCAGGAGGGTCACACTATGCATGAAACCGAGGACGAGGCAAGAGAAGAAACGTTAAGAATGTTAAACGTCTACGCCGATTTTTGCAAGGAAAGTCTTGCAATACCCGTTTTAAAGGGCGAAAAAACCGCAAAAGAAAAATTTGCCGGAGCCAAAGCGACATATACTATAGAGGCGATGATGCACGACGGAGTCGCTTTGCAGTCGGGAACGTCGCACTATTTCGGCACCGATTTTGCCAAAGCGTTTGATATATCCTTCACAGGACGCGACAACAAGCTTTACACCCCGCATGAAACCTCATGGGGCGTTTCCACACGTCTTATCGGCGGGATTATCATGACTCACGGCGATTCCAACGGACTTGTTTTGCCGCCCGCGGTCGCTCCGATACAGCTTGCGATAGTCCCTGTCGCACAGCACAAGGAGGGCGTTTTGGAAAAAGCGCGCGAAATAGCCGAACGTCTCGGCGGCAAGTTCCGCGTCAAGCTGGACGACACCGACAATTCTCCCGGCTGGAAATTCGCGCAGTACGAAATGAAAGGCGTTCCCTTGCGGCTGGAAATAGGTCCGAAGGATATCGAAAAGAATCAGTGCGTTTTGGTTCGCCGCGACAACCGCGAAAAGCTGTTTGTATCACTTGTCGGCTTGGAGCAGGCGGTCGGAAGCGCGCTAAATGCGGTTCACGACGCGCTTTATGAAAAGGCGCTCAAAAACCGTGAAAGCCGCACGACATACGCCGAAACATTTGATAAGTTTGTTGCAAAAACCAAGGAGCAGACAGGCTTTATCCGGGCAGCGTGGTGCGGAAGCGAGGAATGCGAGGACGCTATCAAGGAGCAGACGGGTTATAAATCCCGCTGTATCCCGTTCGGCGAGCAGTCGGAATCTGACGTCTGCGTTTGCTGCGGCAAAAAAAGCAAGCACCTTGTATACTGGGGCAAGCAGTATTAACATACGGCACGACCGTTGATACCGGAAGGCGGGAACACAAATGAAGCTCACGAAAAAAGACATTGCGATGTATGCGCTGTTTTTTGCCGCACTTGCTTTGTTTGTGTTTTTGTTTTTCATATTTTTCCGAAACGGGGATTTTCAAGTTTCCGAATATGCGGTGGATATTCCCAAAGAGGTGACAAGCGTTAACATAACCGCTAATTACACGAACGTCAGTATATTCAGCTCCGAGTCGGACAAAGCGTATATAGAATACGGGCGCAGGATAACGGCGGGCTCGGAGGACGAGATTTCCGTCACCGTTTTGGATAACTCAATGCAGATGACTATAAAGCGCAAGCAGGGGAACACGCTGTCGGGTATGTGGCGCAGCTCTGCCCCCGTGAGCGTATATCTTCCCGAGGACAACAACATAACGCTCAAGGTGAAATGCGATACGGGAAGCGTTAAAATGGAGCAGGTCGTTTTACATCGTCTCGATCTTCAGACCAAGGTCAGCGTTTTGAATATAAAAAGCAGTGTGCTTGACAGACTCAATTACAAAAGCAGCGCGGGCAAGCTTACGGCGGACGCTGCAAAAATAGCCGTGGCTGATTTAAATGTAAACGCAGGCTCGTTCGACTTTTTGCACCAGACTGAAAACGACGGCTTTACGCTCGACAGCACGGTCGGCGCGGGGCTTATCCTTTCCGATGATTCCATGGAGCTTTCTCACCCGAAGGTGTGTTTAAAATACGCCGATAAAATTGCGGGACTTCAGGGAGCCAATAAGATAGTGCTGAATTCAAACGTTGCGATAATACGGATCACTGAATAAAAGAACACGCATTTTTTTTGGTTTTTTTGTAAATATTGTGCTGTTTTCTTGACAGATTTTTTATTTTGTTGTACAATATTAAATAGGTTAATCCGTATATCAGGTTTAATTATAGATGCCAGTAAATTTAATTGTTCTTTTTAGATAAAGGCGCGGGGCGCGCCTTCAGTTTTATATAAAAATTAAAATTGTAAGCCGTAAACCAATAAAGCTATAAGTGTATTTTCTCAGGTATTATTGGTAAATTTAAAAGAAAATTAAAATACTGCATCCTTGTGCGCGGATTTTTTATCTGCGCATTTTTTAATGTAGAAATTTATCAAAACTCAGTGTTAGGAGGTTTAAAAAAACATGGATCAGGCAACTATGATTGCTTTGGCGTGTATCATCACGTTTGTTGTAACGGCTGTTGTCGCCGCCGTTATTGCGTTCAGGCTCGGCGTATCCTACCGCAAGCGGATAGCGGAAGCAGAAATAGGCGCCGCTGAAGAGCAAGCCAAAAAAATCCTGAACGACGCGGTACGCGCCGCGGATTCCAAGAAAAAAGAAGCGCTTATCGAAGCGAAAGACGAAATACATAAGCTTCGCAATGAAGCCGACCGCGACATTAAGGAGCGCCGCAGCGAGGTTATCCGTCAGGAGCGCAGGCTCGCACAGAAGGAAGAATCGATAGACAAAAAAACCGACAACCTTGAAAAAAAAGAAGAGCTCCTGCAAAAAAAGCTCGCCGAAGCGGACAAAACGCTTTCGGAAGCGGAGGTTATCAAAAAGAGTCAGCTTGAATCGCTCGAAAGAATTTCCGGGCTCACCACCGAGCAGGCAAAGTCTCAGCTTTTAAGCCTTTTGGAAGACGATTTGGTTCACGAAAAGGCGGTCATGATCGCCAACTACAAGCAACAGGCGATCGACGAAGCGGACGCGAATGCCAAAAAGCTTATCTCACTCGCTATTGCAAGACTGTCCGCCGATCAGGTTTCGGAGGCCACCGTTTCGGTCGTTTCTCTGCCGAACGACGAAATGAAGGGCAGAATAATCGGTCGAGAGGGAAGAAATATAAGAACGCTCGAAACGATGACGGGCGTCGATCTGATTATAGACGATACGCCCGAAGCAATAACGCTGTCGTGTTTCGACCCTGTCCGCCGCGAAATCGCGCGGCAGGCGCTTGAAAAGCTGATAACCGACGGTCGCATTCACCCTGCCCGCATTGAAGAGATGGTCGAAAAATCCAAGCGCGAGGTCGAACAGAAAATCCGCGCCGCAGGCGAACGGGCGGTGCTCGAAACCAACGTTCACGGCATGCATCCCGAGCTTGTT
The DNA here is from genome assembly GCA_964536085.1 of uncultured Oscillospiraceae bacterium. GTDB lineage: Bacteria > Bacillota > Clostridia > Oscillospirales > Ruminococcaceae > CAZHWR01. The sequence continues at coordinate 13,174 of CAZHWR010000037.1, read as the reverse complement.
AAGCTGCTCGGACGTTTGATTTACAGAACAAGCTACGGTCAGAATGTGCTCGACCACTCGATTGAGGTATCGTTCCTCGCGGGAATCATGGCGGCGGAGCTCGGTGAGGACGAAAGTCTCGCCAAGCGCGCAGGACTTCTGCACGACATAGGCAAAGCCCTTAATCACGAAATCGAAGGCTCGCACGTTGAAATCGGCGTTGACGTGTGCAGAAAATATAAAGAAAACGCCGATGTTCTTCACGCTGTTGAAGCTCACCACGGCGATGTTGAGCCGAAAACCGTTATCGCTTGTATCGTTCAGGCGGCGGACGCTATTTCGGCGGCAAGACCGGCGGCAAGGCGCGAAAATCTCGAAAACTACATCAAGCGTCTTGAAAAGCTGGAGGAAATCGCATGCTCGTTCGACGGAGTGGATAAATCCTACGCTATCCAGGCGGGCCGCGAAATCAGAATCATGGTCAAGCCGGAGGTCGTCAACGACGAAAAGATGGTGCTTATCGCGCGCGATATAGTCGAGAAAATCGAAAACGAGCTTGACTATCCCGGTCAGATAAAGGTTCATGTTATCAGGGAAAGCCGTGCTATCGACATTGCAAAATAAACTGCCTGCTGTCTGCAAACATCGGCAGGCGGAAATCTACAGGCTGATAAAATTTAATACACGGCTAATTAATAAAGAGCGGCGAAAACTTTGTTTTCGCCGCTCTTTTCAGTTAAGACAATGATTTTTAACCGAGCCTTTTGCTTAAAGCTCCGTGATGCGCTTTTCGCTCTTTACAACAGGCTTTCATACAGTTTTGTGATATCCTCAACGCTCGTTTCGCGCGGATTTCCAGGACGGCAAGCGTCGTCATACGCGGACTGCGCCAGGAACGGAATATCCTCGGGCTTAACGATGTCCTTGAGATTTTCGGGAATCTCAACGTCTCTCGCGAGTTGTTTTACAGCGTCTATCGCGGCAGTCCTGTATTCCTCGCAGGTCATGCCGTCCACGCCCTGAACGCCCATGGCGCGCGCTATCTCCCTGTATTTTTCGCCGGTCGCAGGCGCATTGTACTCCATGACCGTCGGCAGGATTATCGCGTTTGCTACGCCGTGCGGGGTGTCGTACAGCGCGCCGAGCGGATGTGCCATCGAATGGACGATACCCAGCCCGACGTTTGAAAAGCCCATGCCCGCGACATACTGACCGAGAGCCATATTCTCTCTGCCCTCTTTATCGCCGTTGACCGAAGCGCGCAGGCTTCTTGAAATAATCTCGATTGCCTTCAGGTGGAACATATCCGAAAGCGCCCATGCTCCCGCGGTGATATAACCCTCGATAGCGTGGGTCAAAGCGTCCATCCCTGTGGCGGCGGTCAAGCCTTTGGGCATGGTGGACATCATATCTGAATCGACAAACGCGACAACCGGAATGTCCTTCGGGTCCACACAGACCATCTTTCGGTTGTTTTCAGCGTCGGTAATAACGTAGTTTATCGTGACCTCCGCGGCTGTTCCCGCAGTTGTCGGGACAGCGAATATCGGTGCGGATTTTTTTGTTGTGGGTGCGACTCCCTCCAGGCTTTTAACGTCGGCAAAGCCGGGATTTGTGATGATTATCCCGATTCCCTTGGCGGTGTCCATAGACGAGCCGCCGCCGATAGCGATAATATAATCCGCGTTTGCCGCCTTATACGCCGCAACGCCGTTTTGAACATTTTCTATGGTCGGATTGGGCTTGATGTCCGAATAAATCTCGTAAGCAAGTCCCGCTGAGTCGAGAATATCCGTGACTTTTTTTGTAACTCCGAACTTTATCAAGTCCGCGTCCGAGCAGACGAGCGCTTTTTTAAAGCCTCTGTCCTTCGCTTCGTTTGCTATTTCGGAGATAGCTCCCGCGCCGTGGTACGACGTTTCGTTGAGAATGAATCTGTTTGCCATAATAATACGCCCTTTCTGTTTATATTTAACAAGGATACCCTTGCTGTGTTCCGATTTATCTTTGACTTGCGCCATGCAAATCGAGCTCCGCAAACGCATATTTCAGATATCGTTTTTACCACGGATAAGATAAACGATTCAGCCGCTGTGATAAAAGCTTAAAGTCCGAGCGCGGAGGAAAACGCTTCAGGGAGTGCGTCAATAATATCGTCCGGCAGCATGGCGTACTGGGTGTGCCGTCGGGCGGCTATATCGCCCGCAAGCCCGTGAAGATACACGCCGCACGCCGCAGATTGCAGGGCGGTCATCCCCTGCGCTGCCAACGCGCCTATTATGCCCGCCAAAATGTCCCCGCTTCCGCCGCGCGCCATGCCCGCGTTGCCGGTGGTGTTTATATAAATCTCGCCCGACGGCGCGGCGACGACCGTTTCGTGCCCCTTGAGCACCGTTACGCAGCCGTACGCCTTTGCAAATTCAGCCGCCGTCCGCTCGCGGTTTTGCGCGATGTCTTGGATGGATTTGCCGATAAGGCGGCTCATCTCGCCCGGATGAGGGGTTACAATAAGCTCGGATTTTTTGCACAAAAGAACGTCCTTGTCATCGGCTATGGCGTTCAGTCCGTCCGCGTCGAGAACTATCGGGCAGCGTGCCGAAGATATTATATTTTTCACAACGCTGACAGTATCGTAGGTTTTTGTCAGTCCGCACCCGACGACATACGCGCTCGGACGGACTTCGAGTATCAGTCTTGACGACTGCGCGGATACCGCGCCGCTGTCCGACTGTGGAAGCGGCACATAGGTGGTTTCGCTGTTTTTCCATGCGACCGTACCGCACACCGCGGCTGTGGAGCACAGTGTTACAAGCCCGGCGCCCGCCCTTGCGGCGGCGCGGGTGCAAAGCGCGGCGGCTCCGGGATAGCAGCCGCTTCCCGCGACGGCGGCGACCTTGCCGTAATCGCCTTTATTGGAATACTCGTCCCGCGGCTTTATACAGCCGCTTACGAAATCTTGCGTGATAAACATAGTCGTACTCCTGTGAAACAGGCAAAATATGAAGTCTTAAAACATTGTATAAAGCCTGCCGATTTATTGAAGAGAGCCGATAAAATGCAGCGCTGCGCGCGTTATATCGGGTTTCCCGCCTTAAAAAGCGCAAAGCGGGGCGCAAAACGCCCCGCTTTGATTTAATCGTTCAGATAGGATTTTACCATTGCCTGTAAAAGCTCGTCCCTGTCGACCTTGCGTATCAAGCTTCTGGCGTTATTATACGTTGTGATATATGTCGGGTCCTCCGAGAGGATATATCCCACAATCTGATTTATCGGATTATAGCCCTTTTCGCGCAGTGCGTCGTACACCGTCGTCAGCACCGCTTTCATTTGGTCTTCTTTATCGTCGTGTACTGCGAAGGTCATTGTTTTTTCCAGCATGCCCATAACACTCCTTACAATTATTGTATACTTTTATTTTATACCGAATAAACCGCAAAAACAAGCAAAATTATAAATATTTACTCGGCGAAGACCGCCTGCACTATCGCTGCGGCAATGCCGCCGTCGTGCGTAAGGCTTATTTCGAGCTGTTCGACGTTTTTTTCCTCCGCCAGCGCCCTTGCGCTGCCCGAAAGGCGTATATACGGCGCGCCGGACGGCTCGCGCAGGATTTCGATTTGAGAAAGAGGGAGTGTTCCGATACCCTTTTTCATCGCTTTTAAAAACGCTTCCTTGCCCGCGAAATTCGCGGCTGCGGATTCGCAGGGGCGAGCCTTGCCCGCAAAATATTCACGTTCGCTTTCAGAAAAAAACCGTTCCAGAAAGCGATCGTTTTTGATAAGCTCGCTTATCCTTGAAATTTCCGCGACGTCTATCCCAACGGCTATCCGACTCATTCCTGTTCCTCTTGCAGCTGCAAGTTGATTCCCTGCCTGACGTTTGCGGGAATATACTCCATAAGCTTTTTTGCAAACTCGCTGTTCGGGTTGAACAAAAGCAGCGTTTTGCCCATGCCGTTTTTTTCAAACTCGGCGTAGCACGCGTCCGGGCGCGTATAGTCGGAATATGCGTAGATTCTGGTGTCGTATTCGCCGTCAAGAACGGGCTGGGTCACTCTGCCGAATGCGGCAAAGTCTTTTACCTGAATGTTCACAAGACGCTTGCGGCTGCTTTTTGCCACGATTTTATCAACGTCCAGTTCGCCGTTTGTCAGTATATATTCATACTCCACATTGAAATTGGTGATAATGCGGAAGGTTCCGTAGCCGATGGCGACTATCAGGCAGAGCGCCAGCAGTATGCCGAGAGAGCCTAAAAGGGCAATCAAATAAAGCCCTACATACGCCGCTGCCAGCACAGCGACCACTCCTCCGAGCAACGCCACGGTCTGCTTTGTAAAATCCGAATTGGTTTTTTTATACTTTACAAGCTGTTCAATAAAAACGTCCACTTATTTTCCACCTTCTGTTTGCAAGATTACCGTCTTGTCTCTTACCTTTAATTATAACATGATTTCATGTTTTGCTTTGCAAAACATACGGCAAAGCCGGGCGCGCTTTGCGCTCATGGTATAATCGGCGACTGCGCCGGTTGCCGCGTCCGGGCGGCAAGGCACACGCCGTAAAAAGAAAAAGTATAATAACTTCTTTGAGGTTATTATAGCACACCGCTATTACTGTTTGCAAATAATACTTGCAAATTCAATGAATATTTGTTATATTGAATATATTATATTTGTATAAACGCTGTGACCGGGAGAGTAGTCAAGCTGTTTTGCCCAAAAAAGAGAGCCCGTTTGTGCTGAAATACGGGCGCGGCAGACGACTTGTGCGAAGTTCACCCGCGAGCGGCGGCGCCGAACCGTGCGGAGGATCTGTCCGCCGTGCCAACTAAGCGCCGACGTACGCTTTACGTTACAGGGCAATGAGCGTCCGCCGGGAATATTGCGGCGGGAATACGGGTGGTACCGCGGTGAAAATCAAAGCGTTGTCGTCATCGTCCCCTTACCGCATTTTGCGGTAAGGGGTTATTATTTTTTAAGCGTAAAACACAGCGAAATTCGCAATACGGAAGGACTGATTTATATTATGAAACAGGCGCTGATCGATATCAGAGCAACCGCTGAAAAAGAGCTCTGCGGCGTGCGTAGCCTAAAAGAGCTCGACGAGCTCAGAGTTCGTTATCTCGGTAAAAAAGGCGCGCTGACCGCGATTTTAAAGCAGATGGGAAGGCTTTCAGCCGAGGAACGCCCTGTTATAGGGCAGCTTGCAAACGAGGTGCGCTCGCAGATAGAGGAAGCGTTTTCTACGGCGTCGGCAAAGCTTAAATCGGCGGCTGAAAACGCACGGCTCGCCGCGGAAACGCTCGACGTTACCATGCCGGGCGCAAAACAGCCGCTCGGCAAAAAGCACCCTATTTCGATAGTGCTCGACGAAATCCGTGAAATATTCATCGGCATGGGCTTTGATATCGTTTCAGGGCCGGAGGTCGAGCTCGATTATTACAACTTCGAGGCGCTGAATATCCCGAAAAACCATCCCGCGCGCGATACTCAGGACACGTTTTATATATCCGACAACGTTCTTCTGCGCACGCAGACTTCACCCGTGCAGATACGCGTTATGGAAAACCGCAAGCCTCCTCTTAGGATTTTAAGCCCCGGGCGCGTTTACCGTTCGGACGCTATCGACGCTACTCATTCCCCGCTTTTCCACCAAATAGAGGGGCTCGTTGTTGATAAAAACGTCACGATGAGCGACTTAAAAGGAACGCTCGAGCAGTTTGTAAAACGACTGTACGGCGAAGACGCGGTGGTCCGCTTCCGTCCGCACCACTTTCCGTTCACCGAGCCGAGCGCGGAGGTCGACGTTATGTGCTTCGGCTGTCACGGCGAGGGCTGCCGCCTTTGCAAGGGCGAGGGCTGGATAGAAATTCTGGGTTGCGGAATGGTGCATCCCAAGGTGCTTTCAAACTGCGAAATCGATCCCGAAGAGTATTCCGGCTTTGCGTTCGGAATGGGACTTGAAAGAATAGTTATGCGCCGCTATAATATCGACGATTTGCGTCTGTTCTATGAAAACGACCTTCGGTTTTTGAACCAGTTCTAACCATTATCACTCTTATATCCGATAGGAAAGGATTGAAAACGCATGAATTTATCTATGAAATGGCTGTCCGATTTTGTCAAAGTCGGCTGCACGCCGCGCGAGTATGCCGAAGCGCTCACAATGAGCGGTTCAAAAGTCGAAGGATACAGCGTTGAAGGCGAAAAAATCAAAAATGTAGTCGTCGGAAAAATTCTTAAGATAGACAAACACCCCGATGCGGACAAGCTGGTTGTCTGCCGACTCGATGTCGGCGGAGATTCTTCTTTGCAGATAGTAACGGGAGCCGACAATGTGTTTGAAGGCGCGCTCGTTCCTGTCGCGCTTTCGGGAGCAAAGCTCCCCGGCGGAGTTACAATAAAAAAGGGCAAGCTGCGCGGCGTTGAAAGCTGCGGAATGATGTGCTCGCTCGGCGAGCTGGGTCTGACGGTCAACGATTTCCCGTACGCCATAGAAAACGGCATATTCATCATTGAGGAGGACTGCGTCCCCGGAGACGATATCCACAAGGCGATCGGGCTTGACGACACGACGGTTGAATTTGAAATAACCTCCAACCGCCCTGACTGCCTTTCCGTTATCGGGCTTGCGCGCGAAACCGCGGCGACATTTAACGTCCCGCTCGAGCTTCACGAACCCGCCGTCCGCGGCTGCGGCGGCGATATTGGCGATTACCTCAGCGTTCGCCTTGAAAACGGCGAGCTTTGCAAAAGATACATTGCAAAGGTCGTAAAGAATGTTAAAATCGAGCCGTCCCCCCGATGGATGCGCGAACGTCTGCGCGCTTCGGGAGTCCGCCCGATAAACAATCTGGTAGACATCACAAACTACGTCATGCTCGAATACGGTCAGCCGATGCACGCGTTCGATTTGCGCTATGTTAAGGACGGTCAAATTGTAATCCGCAATGCAAAGCAGGGCGAAAAGATAACCACGCTGGACGGCACCGAGCACGAGCTGACAAATGAGACTCTTGTTATATGCGACAGCGAAAAGCCCGCGGCGGTGGCGGGCGTAATGGGCGGCGAGTACAGCGGAATAATGGACGACACCTCCACAGTCGTATTTGAATCCGCCTGCTTCGACGGCGCGAGCGTCCGAACGACTTCAAAGCGTCTGAAGCTTCGCACCGAATCCTCCGCCCGGTTTGAAAAAGGGCTTGACCCCAAGGGCTGCCTGCCCGCGATTTTGCGCGCGTGCGAGCTCGTTGAACTTCTCGGCGCGGGCGAAGTGGTCGACGGCATTATCGACGAGCACTCAAAGCTTTCCGAGCCTGTGCGCCTGCCGCTCGAAACTGACTGGATAAACCGCTTTTTGGGTATTGACGTCGACCGTGATTACATGGTGAGCGTGCTTGAAAAAATCGGATTTACCGTTGATTCAAACGATATTATCGAGGTTCCGTCGTTCAGGACGGACATTGCCCACAAGGCTGACGTTGCCGAGGAAATAGCGCGTTTTTACGGCTATGATAAAATCCCGACCACAATGCTGGGAGGCGTTGCGGGAGCGGTGGTAACTCCCGAGCAGAAGTTTGAGCGCACAATTCACTCGGTCGTGACATCACTCGGGGCATACGAGGCTATGACATACTCTTTTGTAAGTCCCAAAAGCTACGATAAAATACGCCTCGCGGCGGACAGCCCGCTCAGGAACAGTGTTAAAATCCTGAATCCTCTGGGCGAAGACACAAGCGTTATGCGCACCACCGTGCTTCCGAGCATGCTCGAGGTGCTTGCCAGGAACTACAACAATCGTCTTCCCTCGGCGTTTTTGTATGAAATAGGAAACGAATACATCCCGAATGCCGAAAACGAGCTCCCTGACGAAAATCCGCAGACAGTCTTCGGCGCATACGGCAAAGGCTGCGATTTCTTCGCGCTCAAGGGCGTTTGCGAACAGCTTATCGAACGGCTCAACATAAGCGGTGTTTCGTTTGTTCCCTGCAAGAGCGATCCGACCTTCCACCCCGGACGCTGCGCTGAAATCAAAAAGGACGGCAAAACGCTCGGAATCCTCGGCGAAGTCCATCCGCAGGTTTGCGAAAACTACGGAATCGGCGTAAAGGCGTATCTTGCAAGGCTGGACGTTAAGCTTGCGTTCTCGCTTAAGGCCCCAGAACATGAATACACTCCCCTGCCGAAATTCCCCGCCTCCACGCGCGACATCAGCGTTTTGTGCGACAAGGAGCTCCCGGTGATACAGATTGATTCGGCTATCAGGGAATCGGTCGGCAAAATCCTCGAATCGCTTGAACTGTTCGACGTTTACACAGGCGAGCAGGTACCCGCCGGCAAAAAGAGCGTAGCGTACAATATCGTTATGCGTTCGGCGGAGGAAACGCTTTCGGACGAACAGGTCGACGCCGCGATGAAGCGCTGCGTAAAAGCGCTTTCCAAGCTGGACGTAGAGCTTAGAAGCTAGTTTAGCGGAAATTTTAAAAATCTTCACGCGTATATCAATCAACGTCCTGACCGCAATATTGCCGTCAGGACGTTTTGTCTGCGTAATTGTCCGACGTTTTGCTTGATAAGCTCTGCGGAGATCCGGATTCCCGTTTTCAGGCGATTTATCCTTATTTAGGTTAAGCCTGCAATTGTAAATAAACGAAAAACGGCATAATAAAGATTTGTAAAATAATTAATTTCATAGTGACTTTCGCTGATTTTGGGTTTATTATAAAAACGGGATAAATATTGCACCCGTGAAGTGAAAGGACAGATATAAAATGAATTTTCGTTACAGACTGAACAGATTCATGTACGGCCGCTACGGCGGGAACGATACGCTTAACAAAGCGCTCATCGCGCTGCTGTTTATTGTCGTTATTATAAACGCTTTTATTCACTCGATTATAACAGAGCTTAGCGTGCTCGCGCTTTGCGTCGTGATAATATTTCGTATGCTTTCAAAAAACATTTTTAAGCGGCAGAGCGAAAATCAGAAATTCATGATTTTGTGGAGCAAAGCTCAACCGTCTTTCTCCCGTTTAAAGCGCCGCTTAGCAGACAGGAACACCCACCGCTACCGCAAATGCAAAAACTGCAAAACGGTCTTGAGGCTTCCCAAAAAAACAGGAAAGCATTCGGTCGTCTGTCCGAAATGCAAAAACAGATTTGACGTTCACATTTGGTTTTGAGCGGTCGTATAAAATGATAAAAAACGTGTCCTTGGGCTGATTTTCCTTACTTGAAGCGGTCCCTGGGCTCGTTTTTTATTGCCAGTAAATGAAAATACTTCGTTTTTACTTGTGCAAATCGCCTGATTTTCAGCCGTTTTATTGATATACTTTTTTCAATATGTTATACTCATAAAATAGGCGGCCTACAGCGCGCCGCACAGCTAAAGGAGGCTGACAGCCATGCTCACAAGGCATTATAAGAACACCGACGAGACCGTTTCCGCGCTCGGGATGGGATGTATGCGCTTCCCGACCAAAAACGTTAACGGCCGCGACGTTATCGATGAGGAAAAAGCTCTCGAAATAATCGACTACGCTTACAATCACGGAGTTAATTACTTTGACACGGCGTATATGTATCACGATTCTCAAAGCGAGGAGTTTGTCGGCAGGGCACTCAAACGCTACGACCGCAGCACGATAAAAATTGTCACAAAGCTGCCGATATGGATGGCGGATACTCCGGCGGACATGGAGAGAATCTTTAACGAGCAACTCAAAAATCTGCGCACCGATTATTTTGATTTTTATCTTGTTCACGCGCTCGACCGCGGCAAGTTTGAGCGGTGCAAAAAGTTCGGCGCGTATGAATTTTTGCAGAATAAAAAATCAGAGGGGAAAATCCGTCATCTGGGCTTTTCTTTTCACGATTCGCCCGAGGTTTTGCAGGAAATAGTCGATACATATGAATGGGACTTCGCCCAGCTTCAGATAAACTACTACGACTGGGAGTTCCAAAACGCAAAGCGCCAGCACGAGATTCTGACCGAAAAAGGGATACCGTGCGTTGTAATGGAGCCTGTCAGGGGCGGCGCGCTTGCAAACCCGTGCGATTCGGCAAACGCTATATTTAAAGCCGCGGCTCCCGACAAATCCGTCGCGTCATGGGCTATACGATACGTTGAATCTCTGCCAAATATACTAACTGTATTAAGCGGGATGTCTTCAATGGAGCAGATAAAGGACAACGTCGCCACAATGACGGACTTCAAACCGCTCGACGAAGCCGACCGAGCCACACTCGCGGCCGCTTTGGACGCATACAGGAAAAAAGACACTCTTCCCTGCACAGGCTGCCGATATTGTATGGACTGCGGCTCGGGAGTGGATATTCCCGGAGTATTCGCGGTGTACAATCGGTACGCGGTCGATAAAAACCGCGAGAGTTTTATAAAAAATTACGGCGAACTGCCCGAAAGCTCGCTGCCCGGAAGCTGTATCGAATGCGGTGTCTGTCAAAGCCACTGTCCGCAGTCGATAAAAATCCCCGCCGAGCTTAAAAAAATAAGCTCGCTTTACGCGGAAATCAAAGCCGGAAATTAGGTCGGCTTGACAAAAGTAATTTAGTAAAGGAGAAACGATATGAATATCAAAAAGCTTTCTATGCGCGTTATATGCGCGGCAGTCGCCGCGGCGACTTTTTTCGCCGCATTTCCGGCATACGCTTTGGACGCTGCCGCTGAAAACGAAATAACGCTCACAGCGGATACAAACGAGAAGCTCACGATAGCTCAGGGCGAATCGGTCACGCTCGACCTTGCGGGCTTCGAGATGACCTCCGATTCTGCTCAAAGCTGCGTTATCGAAAATAATGGCACGCTTGTTATCAGGGATTCGAGCCCCGATTTTTCGGGACAGATTAAAAAGGACTCCGCCGATTCCGACATAAGCGGTATCGTCAACAACGGCAATCTTACAATCGAAGGCGGAGCAGTCAGCGCCGTTTCAAACGGCGATCAGATATCCTACGGAGTTGACAACCGCGGTACGCTCACCGTTTCAGGCGGCGTGATTTCCGCTCAAACCACCGGTACTAAATGGGCGATAGGAATCTATAACACCGGAGTTATCGAGCAAATCGGCGGCGGTGAAATTTCAGGTACCATCAGCAACACGTCGAATGCGAACAATTCGCTTGGAATTTCAAATGAGCAGGGCGGTAAAATCGAATCGATTAGCGGAGGCGCCGTTGAGGCGTTTACAGACACTTCGGGAGTCGCCTATGGAATCCGCAACAGAGGAGAGGTTGAAAGCATCTCGGGCGGATATATACATGGCTATTCAAACGGCTCCGGCTGGACATTCGCGTTTTACAACACCGATACCGGAACGGTAAAAAGCATTTCGGGAGGCAAATTCTACGGTGAATTTGCAAATACTTCCAGTTCAAACAACGGCTTGGGAATCTCGAACGAGGGAATTATATCCTCGATTTCAGGCGGACTGTTCACCGCGAGCGTGCTCGGTTCGGGAAGCGCATACGGTATACGTTCGGACAACGAGATTACCGAGATATCGGGCGGAGCATTCGGCGGAAGCAGCTCCTCCTGCACGATTTATAAGCGCGCGGGAACGATAAACTACATCTCCGGCTTTACCCTCGCTTCATATACCGCGGGCGGCATGCGGTATTTTCTCAATAAGGGTGATTACTACATTGAACTCTGCGATGAACGCACCAATTTTGTCGGGGCATACACGTTTAACAGCGAGGGCGGACTTGTAAACGCATACGGTCTCGATCCAGATGAAAAATACACGGTTTATATCAAAACAGGCGGCAAAAATGAGGTTATGGAATATTCAATCGACGATTTTGCGTCTATCGGCGGCAACACAACGCTTTACGCCCAAACCGACGCTTCGGACACTCCCGTTATGTATTTTCTCGGCTCGTCGGTAACATACGGCGAGGCGACGGGCGGCGTTTCGTTTGTTGAGTATTTGGAAAACGACAACGACTGGATTTGCGAAAAACGGGCTGTATCGGGCACAACGCTTGTGTTGGGTACAAATTCCTATATAAGCCGCATGAAGAGCCAGATAGGTCAAAATGCAAAAATCGACTGCTTTACCTGCCAGCTTTCCACCAACGACGCAACTCAGAACAAAACTCTCGGTACTGTAAGCGACAGCTATGAATTGTCCGATTTTAAAACCTCTACGATAATCGGGGCAATGGAGTATATAATCTGCTACGCATATGAAAACTGGCACTGCCCGGTCGTGTTTTACACTAACCCGAAATACACCTCCGCCGCGTATGTTAAGATGATCGACGCGCTTTATCAGCTTCAGGAAAAGTGGGACATTGAAATTATCGACTTTTACTACTATAAAAACATGACTGCGCTGAGCAGCTCCGAACTGAGCGCTTATATGTCGGACAGCATCCATCCGAACGCTCAGGGATATCAGTGGATGGCAAACGTTATGACAGACTTTTACGAGGATATTTTGGCTAAAGATTTTGAGCCAACCGATTTTACCGAGCTTAATGAAGTCATTGCCAAAGCGGCGGCGATAGACGTCTCTTTATACACGGCGGAAAGCGTTAAAACGTTTACTGCGGCGTTAAGCAACGCCCAAGCCGTTGCTCAAAACGGCAACGCCATGCAGGTTTTCGTTACAAATGCGGCAAAGGTACTCAGGAAAGCTATCGACGGTCTGACCGTACCCACAGACGATACGAACAATACAGGCTCAACGACCACCACTCCCGCGGTTACAAACGGCACGGCTACAGTAAACGGCAAAACAGTGCTTTACATCAACGGCAAGCAGGTCACCGATACAAAGGTAGTAACCGTATCGGGCAAAACATACGCTGTAGTAGGCGGATATGTTAAGACAGGCAAAAAGCAGGTCGTTAAGATAAAAAGCGTATACTATATAGTCAATAAGCTCGGAGTAGTACAGAAAGGCACAAAGAACAAGCTTATCAAGGTGGGAACAAAATCCTACGTTGTCAACAAAAACGGAGTAGTACAGAGAAAAGCAAGCGGAAATAAGCTTGTCAAGGTCGGAACCAAGTCGTATATAGTTAATAAGCTTGGTGTTGTACAAAAGGGAAGCAAGAACAAGCTCGTCAAGATAGGCAAGAAAGCCTATGTTGTCAATAAGAAAGGCGTAGTACAGAAGAACAAGAAGTCGATAAAGGTCGGCAAGAAGACCTACAAGACAAACAAGA
>CAZHWR010000036.1:1799-18520 GCA_964536085.1 uncultured Oscillospiraceae bacterium | reverse complement strand
GATCGTGTGTATTGTACTCGGCGCGCTGATGGTTTTGGCCGCCGCGGGGCTTGCGCTGTACAATGGTTATTCAAACGATCCGCTCGTTAAGATCGTGCAGATGAAAAACGGGGCTGTCGCACTAAATTAGTTTAGTGCGACAGCCCCGTTTTTTCTTTTACAATGCCGATTATATTGTGCTTTTTGATTACTGCCTTATACACTATAGGCAGTTTGCCTTCGCTGTTTTTTGCGCCTGCGGCGCCGCACGATCCGCACTTGAACAAAAGCTTAAAGTATGGTAAACTGATGATTAACTGAAATTTTCAATTGTTAAATCATGAAAACAGACGGATAATTAAAAATACACGGAGGTACAGCATATATGAAAGACAGCTACGAAAGCCCGTTTTCTACCCGATATGCATCCAAGGAAATGCAGCAGATATTTTCGGCAGATAAAAAATTTTCCACATGGCGCAGGCTATGGGTGGCGCTTGCAAGAGCCGAGATGAACGCGGGGCTTCCCATAACGCCCGAGCAGGTCAGGGAGCTTGAGGAAAACGTTGACAATATCAATTACGACGTAGCGGGCGAGCGTGAAAAGCAGGTTCGCCACGACGTTATGGCGCATGTTTACGCATACGGCGTTCAGTGCCCGAACGCCAAGGGAATAATCCACCTCGGGGCGACGTCGTGCTATGTTGGCGACAACACGGATATCATTATCATGCGCGACGCTTTAAACGTTGTGCGGCGCAAGCTGATAAATGTCATCGCTCTGCTTTCAAAATTTGCGGACGAATATAAGTCGATGCCCGCGCTTGCATACACTCATTTACAGCCGGCGCAGCTTACGACCGTCGGCAAACGCGCGACTCTTTGGATAAACGAATTTTACATGGACCTTGCCGAGGTAGAATACCGCATTGCGAATCTGAAGCTTTTGGGCTCAAAGGGAACAACGGGCACACAGGCAAGCTTTATGGAGCTTTTTGACGGCGACGAGACTAAAATCAAAGCGGTCGAAAGCGATATTGCCCGCGAAATGGGATTTGACAGCGTAGTTCCCGTTTCGGGGCAGACATATTCCCGCAAGGTGGATGCGTTTGTGCTCTCAACGCTCGGAGGAATAGCGCAGTCGGCGAGCAAGTTTGCCAATGATATGCGAATTTTGCAGAATTTTAAAGAAATCGAAGAGCCGTTTGAGAAAAACCAAATCGGCTCGTCCGCGATGCCGTATAAGCGCAACCCCATGCGGTGCGAGCGCATAACCGCGCTTGCGCGGTACGTCATGGTCGACACACTAAACGGCTCGTTCACATCGGCGACCCAGTGGTTTGAAAGAACGCTGGACGACAGTGCGAACAAGAGAATATCTATTGCAGAAGGATTCCTCGCAATAGACAGCATTTTAAATATATTGCTCAACGTGTGCGACGGTATAGTGGTTTACCCGAAGGTCATAAAGCAGAGGGTTTTAAAGGAACTGCCGTTTATGGCGACGGAGAATATAATGATGGAAGCGGTCAAAAAGGGCGGTGACCGTCAGGAACTTCACGAGCGGTTAAGGGAGCATTCGCTTGCCGCGGCGGCGGTTGTAAAGGAGCAGGGGCTTGAAAACGATCTTATCGACCGCATCTGCGCCGACGAACGCTTTATGCTTTCCAAAGAGGAAATCGATGAAATTCTCGATCCCGTGGCGTTTACAGGGCGCAGCGCACAGCAGGTAGACGAGTTCTTAAACGACTGCATTAAACCTATTCTTACAAAAAATAAGGAAATTTTGGGTGAAAATGCTGAACTTTTCGTTTGATAAAACTGTTTACTGTGTGTAATTTATATGTTATAATTGAATCTATGATTGACTGATTTTTTGTGTTTAAGGTCAAAAAAGCAAATGAAGGAGAATAAAAGCGATGAAAAAAACAGGAAAACACGTGTTTTTCATTGTAGCTATCCTTATTTTAGTGTTCACTGTTGTTTCTTTCACCGGAATAAGCGGTTATTACGGCGATAAGAAAAACGTGTACATAAAAGGAGGCGACGATATCCGCTGGGGTATCGATATCCGCGGAGGTGTAGAAGCAACCTTCACGCCCGCCGAGGACGCCAATGCAGAGGATATTACTGCAGAAAACATTGAATCCGCTAAAACAATTATCGAGCAGAGGCTTGTCTCGCAGAACATCACTGATTACGAGGTTTATGCCGACACTGATAAAAACAGGGTCATAGTCCGATTCCCGTGGGCGGAGGACGAAACCGATTACGACCCGTCGGACGCTATCGCGGAGTTGGGTGAAACGGCCAATCTGACTTTCCGTGAAGGACAGTCCGCAGACGGCGAGATTATATTACAGGGCTCAAACGTTGTCGAAGCGGAGGGTACTGTGTATAATCCCGATGGAGAAGAAAAGCAGTACGTGGTTTCTTTGAAGCTGGACGATGCAGGTACGACCGCGTTTTCCAACGCCACACAGACCACGGGCGAATATATATCTATCTGGATGGACGACGAATGCATTTCCGCTCCCACGGTAAATTCCCATATCACAAACGGCGAGGCGATCATCACAGGTAACTTTACGCTTGAGGAGGCTCAGGAGCTCGCGGCAAAAATCAAAGCCGGCTCGCTCCCGTTTGCTCTCGAAACTGAAAACTACAGCACGATATCTCCCACGCTCGGAAACGGCGCGAAAGAGGCTATGATACTATCCGGTATAATCGCATTTGCGTTTATCTGCGTATTTATGATAATCATGTACAGGCTTCCCGGATTTATAGCATGTATCGCTTTGTCAGGTCAGGTTGGCGGAACGATAGCCGCTATTTCCGGATTCTTCGGTGCGTTTGACAGCTTTACGCTGACCCTGCCCGGTATCGCCGGTATTATACTCGGCGTCGGCATGGGAGTCGACGCAAACGTTATATTCTCCGAGAGGATTAAGGAAGAGATCAGAAGCGGAAAATCAATCGACGGATCTATTGATACCGGCTTTAAACGCGGTTTCACCGCAATACTCGACGGAAATATCACAACGCTGATAACCGCGGTTATCCTTATGGGTGCGTTCGGCTCGACCGACAGTATTTTCAGCAAGCTGTTAAGCCCGCTGTTTTCAATGTTCGGAACGACTGCCGCGGGTGCTATATACTCGTTTGGATACACGCTGCTTGTAAGCGTTATTCTGAACTTCTTAATGTCGGTAACCTTTACGCGATTGATGTTAAAATCCATCTCGCAGTTTAAGTGCTTCCGCAAACCCAGACTTTATGGAGGTGCGAAAAATGAAGAAGTTTAATTTTGACATCGTAGGAAAGAAAAAAATATTCGGCGCAATAAGCGCGGTGTGCGTGGCTGCGATACTCGTCGTAACGTTTATTCTCGGAGTAAAGGTCGATATAACTTTTTCCGGAGGCGCCATTTTCACCTATTCTTATGAAGGCGAGCTTGATAACGATGAGGTAAAATCAGTCGCGGAGGGAATACTCAATTCCGGAGTTACTATAACTGAAACGGTTGATTCGCTCACCAACACCTCAAACATACAAATTTCGCTTATCGAAGCGGGAGCTGTCGATTCTGACGTTCAGGCTCAGCTTTCCGAAACCTTAAGCGAAGATTTTGCCGACAATAATATCGAAATGGTGAGCGTGAGCAACGTTGACCCGACTATTGGAGGCGAGTTTTTCACAAAATGCATGGTCGCTATTGGTTTCGCGTTTATTCTTATGCTGCTTTATATCGCGTTCCGTTTCCGCAAAATCGGCGGATGGTCGGCCGGTCTGTTTGCAATAGTTTCGCTTTTGCAGGACGCTATGTTTGTTTTCGGTACTTTTGTTATCTTCAGAATTCCGCTGGACAACAACTTTGTCGCCGCTATACTGACGATACTCGGTTACTCGATAAACAGCACGATCGTTCTGTTTGATAGAGTCCGTGAAAACAAATCTCTCGGACTGCGCCTGAAAATAAACGAGCTTGTCAACAAGAGCATCAACGAAACGCTTGCAAGGACGTTGGCTTCATCATTTACAACCGTAAGCGCGATGATAATCGTTTGCATCGTTGCTGTTATATACGGAATAGATTCTATCATTTCATTTGCTTTCCCGCTTGTTATCGGTCTTTTGGCAGGAACATATTCCTCCACCTTCCTGTCGGGTCCGTTGTGGGTCGCATGGCAGGAGCACAAGCTCAAAAAGCTTAAAACCAATAAGAAAAAGGCGTAGGCAAAACAGTCGGCATATAAAAACTTGAGCTTTGCTCAAATTGAGCAGGCTGAAATATTTATGCAATTAAACCAACCAAAATCGAGATATTTTGGTTGGTTTTTTTGTTGACTTTAATTATTGATTACGGTAAAATTATAATCGATATCAGTGTGCGGAAATAATCTTAAAGACTTGTTTTCGTCAAAAGCAAAATGATAACGCGATAAAGGCACGGAGGTTTAGACATGAAAAAAACAATAAAATCTATTTCTGTTTTGCTCGCTGCGGCAGCGGTCTGCTCGGGGCTGACATTTGGGGCTTTAGCCGCCGATAAGGTCGAAAAGGTTACGGCGGGAGCATCGTACGCGACAAAGACCATCACTATCGACGGTGTTAAGGATGATCTGTATAATCAGAGCGACGCCATAGAGGTCGATCACGTTGCGGATACTAAAGATCCTTCTCTTTTCAATCCCGATTTTAAAGGTGTGACTTATACGCTTTGGGATGAGGAGTATTTTTATATTTTCACCGAGGTAACCGACAGCGACGTTGTTAAAAATAACGGCGGATCGCTTGCAGAAGCAAAAAAGAACGACAGAATAACCTATTATTTTGATTTCAAGAACACTACGGACGCCGCCTACGGCTACAGCGCTGCACAAGGTCTTTACTACGGCGTTCACTGCACCGACGACGAGGATTATAAATTTACTTTTAACGACGATGTTTCCACTTTTACGACCCCTGATCCGGGAACCGCCGATTACAATGACTTTTTGTCCTCAACCTTTAAAACGGAAATTAAATATACAAGCACAGGTTATAATGCTGAAACGAGGATACGTCTGACCAATTTAAAATACACGGACGTATTCGGAAACACCTCTACGGCTAAGGTCGGTAACGGCGTGCAGTTCGGATTCGACGTTTATCTGCACGACTGGCAGAGCGGCAAGACTGACGACAGGGTTTCGCTCTGCACATGGTCAGAAGCTTCCGACAATATGTCATGGAATTACCCCGGATATTTGGGAACCCTCACCTTGAAGGACAAACCTGAGTCTGCCGGCAAAAACGGCTGGGTCACAGAAAACGGAAAGCTGCGTTACTATCAAAAGGGAACGCTCATAAAGAACAAGTTTGTTATAAGGGGAACCGATACCGTTTATGTCGACGCAAACGGATATCTTGTTACAAATAAGATAATTACAACAAACGGCAAAAAGTTTTATGTCAACAAAACCGGAAAGCTTTTGAAATCTGCTTCCGGCTATGCTAAAATCACAACGGCGGGCAAGATAAATTACATTGTCAATAAAAACGGCGTTATTCAAACAAACAAGGTTGTTAAGATTGGAACAAAAAGGTATATTGCAAGAAAGAACGGGAAGTTATATAAAGGAAATAAAGTTATAACCTTTAATAAGAATAAGTATTATGTCAATAAAAACGGCGTTGTGGCTACGAGCACATGGAAAACATATAAGAAGGCAAAATACCGTTTCAAAGCAAACGGAGTTGCGCTTAAAAAAACGCTTAAAAAAATAACGGGAAAATATTATTATTTTAATAATTCCTGTAAAATGGTTAAAAATAAAACAGTTAAGATTGGCAAGAAATATTATTACTTTAACGCGAAAGGCGTTGGCACAAGGGTCAAATAATTATTTTCCCTAAAGCTCGCAATAATAATGCTTGACACTCAGTATAATCGAAAGTAAAATTAAACGGGCGGGTTTTCCGCCCGTTTAATTAGTTTATGCGAATCTTTTATTCTGCGGTAGAATAAAAGTGGTTTTTGGGATTGGAGTGACACGGCATGCGCATAGGTGTTTCATCCGCGAGTCTCTATCCTATGCTGACCGAACAGGCGATGGAGCTTTTGGGTAAAAACGGAATAAAAAACACCGAGATTTTCATAAATTCCGCGAGTGAGCTTGAACGCGCTTTTGTGCAAAAGCTGGCAGGAATAAAAAACAGATATGACATGAATGTGGCGTCGATTCATCCGTTTTCGTCGGTCAGCGAGCCGTTCATGATATTTACGGCGTATGAGAGGCGGTATAAAGACGCGCTGGAGGAATACAAAAGATATTTTGAGGCGATGAACATGCTAGGAGCCGAAATACTTGTTTTCCACGGCGACAGAGTCGGCAGCCCTTTCCCCGAGCAGATGTATTTTGAGCGGTTCGAAGGCTTAAAGCGGCTGGGCGAGAGCTTCGGGGTGACGGTGGCTCAGGAAAATGTGAAACGGTGTAAAAGCTCAGACGCGGAATTTATAAAAAGGATGAAAGACAATATACCCGATGTTAAATTTGTGCTTGACGTCAAGCAGTGCGTACGTTCGGGAGTCGAACCGTTTGCGCTCTTGGATGTTATGGGGGAAAATTTAGCTCATGTGCATCTGTCGGACTACACGGCGCAGTGCGACTGCCTGCCTGTGGGAAAAGGCGTGTTTGACATACAAAGGCTGTTTTGCCGTCTTTATGAGCTCAAATTCACAGGCGCGGTACTGCTTGAGCTGTATCGGGACAACTACGGCGACGTAAGCGAGCTTATCGAATCTAACAGCCGCACGACGGATATCTGCTCGCTGGCGCGGCGCACCGATAATCGGAATTAAGACTTTCCGAAAGGCATATAACCGGGAATACGTAATTATATAAGACGCGGCGTTGCACCGCGGATAAAATGATAAAAAGGACTTTGCTTATGTTTGTAGATTACGCGAAAATCAAAATCAAAGCCGGTGACGGCGGCAACGGAGCTGTTTCGTTTCACACCGAGAAATATGTGAATGCGGGCGGACCCGACGGCGGAGATGGCGGGCGCGGCGGAAACGTGGTATTTGCCGTGGACGACAATATGTCGACGCTGGCGGATTTTAAATACAAAAGAAAGTTTCAGGCGAAAAACGGCGAAAACGGACGCGGAAACAACTGCTACGGTAAAAAGGGCGACGACCTTGTCATAAAAGTGCCGCGCGGAACGCTGATAAAAGACGCTGAAACGGGCAGAATAATGGCGGATATGTCGTCGGGCGAGCCTAAAATTCTGGCGTACGGCGGCAAAGGAGGAAAGGGAAACGCAAAGTTTGCCACCTCAACAAGGCAGATTCCGCGGTTTGCAAAGCCTGGATTTCCTGGTCAGGAATTTTTCGTGAGCCTGGAGCTGAAGCTTTTGGCGGACGTGGGGCTTGTGGGATTTCCGAACGTCGGGAAATCAACGCTGATATCGGTTGTCAGCGCGGCAAAGCCGAAAATCGCAAATTATCATTTTACCACGCTTTCTCCCGTTTTGGGCGTTGTGAGCATGGGTGAAAACGAATCGTTCGTCATGGCGGATATACCCGGACTTATCGAGGGCGCGGCGGACGGCGTCGGATTGGGACACGATTTTCTGCGCCATGTGGAACGGTGCCGTTTGATACTGCATGTAGTGGACGTTTCGGGCTGCGAGGGGCGCGATCCGATTGATGATTTTGAAAAAATAAACGCCGAGCTTAGAAATTTCAGCGTCGATCTGTCCGAACGTCCGATGATTGTCGCTGCAAATAAGTGCGACATCGCATCCGCGGAGCAGATAGCGGAGTTCAGGGAGTATATCGAGGGCAAGGGGCTTGCGTTTTTTGAAATATCTGCGGCGGCGGCCACGGGTACAAAACAGCTTGTGAATGCAGTATATGAAGCCCTTTCAAAGCTCCCGCCGATAATTGAATACGAGGTCGAGCCGATACCGATGGAGGTCGTTGAGGACAGGACTTCGTTTGAAATCATAAACGAAAACGGAGTGTACGTTGTCGAAGCTCCGTGGCTTTCGCAGGTGCTCGGCGGCGTTAATATGGACGATTATGAGTCGCTGCAATATTTTCAAAGGGTTTTGCATCACAGCGGTATTATTGACAAGCTGGAGGAAATGGGTATAAACGAGGGCGATACAGTCAGTATATTTGGATTTGAATTCGAGTATTTGAGATAGTTTGGAGTGGTTTTACGATAGAATCAGGTTATATTAAAGAGAAACCCGGGCAGCTAAGTCCGCTTGCGCTCGCGTTTGTGGGCGACGCGGTCTTTGAACTGCTGGTAAGAGAACGGCTGCTGTCGTTGGGAAATGCTCCTGTAAGCGAGCTTCACAGGCACACTGTGGAGTTTGTAAACGCCGCAAGCCAGTCGAACGCGGTGGGGTATATAGAAGCGATGCTCACCGAAGAGGAAACGGCTGTGTACAAGCGCGGGCGAAACGCGAACGGCAACGTTCCCAAAAGTGCAAAGCCGACCGACTACCGGCGCGCCACAGGGCTTGAGGCGCTGTTTGGGTTTTTGTATATAAAAAACGAGCTTGAGCGTATACATATATTGTTTGATATTATATGGAACAGGGAGTGTACGCACAGTGGGGATGAAAAACCAGCGACTTAACGGGATTTATAAAATCGTCACGGACTATTTGTTTATATTTGCCGGAACCTTCTGCTATACGGCTTCGGTGTATGTTTTTACGGCGCCCAACAATATAGCCCCGGGCGGAGTGACAGGGCTTGCGACGGCCATTCACTATCTTATCCCGGCGTTGAGGATAGGAACGTTCGTGTCGGTGGTGAATATTCCGCTTTTGGTAGTCGGATATAGGCTTTTAGGAAAAAAATTTATACTCAAAACGCTTGTTTCAACCGCTTTGTTTTCATTTTTGTACGACTACGCGTTTGTGTTTTTTATGCCGGTGTATATGGGGGATAAAATCTTATCGTCTCTGTTTGGGGGAGTACTTTCCGGCTTTGGGCTTGCGCTTGTGTTTATAAAAGGCGGCTCGACAGGCGGCGCGGACATTACAAACCGCATCATACAAAAAAGGCTGCCGTATATAAGCTTGGGCAGGATAGTGTTGATATCAGATGTTGTTGTAATTGTGTTTGCAGCGCTGGCGTTCGGGGAGCCGGAATCCGCTATGTACGCAGTTGTGGCGATGTTTGCGGCTTCAAAGGTTATGGACAGCGTTTTGTACGGTCCGGATATTGGCAAGATGGTTATGATAGTTACTTCAATGCCGGACGATGTGTGCTCGGAGGTAAACACTAAAGTGAATCGGGGCACCACCGTGATACAGGCAAAGGGCGGATATACGGGAAAAGAAAAATCAGTTATAATGTGCGCAGTCAAAGTGAATCAGTTTCACAAGCTCAAAAGGCTGGTGTATGCGATAGACAGCGGCGCGTTTATGATGGTTACAAACTCTACTGAGGTCGTTGGAGAGGGCTTTAAAAGCATCTATGACGATATTTAACGCGCGTGAATAAATGTGCAAAAAAAATCGGCGCGCCGTATTTCGGCGCGCCGATTTTCCAAATAGACTTAGCAGAAATCATCCTGCTGTTCGCGGTTTCTCTGATTGTTCTGTTTGTTCTGCTTCTGTTGCTTTTGATTCTGCTGATTCTGTTGATTCTGCTGGTTCTGGTTCTGATTTTGGTTCTGCTGGTTCTGGTTCTGATTTTTCTGCATTTTTTTCACCTCTTAATTTTATCATGCAATATATGCAAATAAAGTATTTGCAATTTTATTATGCCGTAATATCACGCTGATATTCAGGCGGAAATTAAAATGAAATGCGAATTGTCAAGCGTAAAATTGTCCCTTTTATCAGGATAAAACTGTTATATATTACATTACAGGAGGCAGTAATTTGGACGAAAATCTTTTTG
The DNA here is from genome assembly GCA_964536085.1 of uncultured Oscillospiraceae bacterium. Classification (GTDB taxonomy): domain Bacteria; phylum Bacillota; class Clostridia; order Oscillospirales; family Ruminococcaceae; genus CAZHWR01. The sequence goes on along the minus strand of CAZHWR010000036.1, from coordinate 8,625 downwards.
ATTCAAGGATGAAAGCTCTGCTTTCGGAGGATTATGAAAAATTCGCGGACTGCTATTGTCAGCCGCCGTTTAAAGGGATACGTGTGAACACGTTGAAATGCTCCGCTCAAACGGTCATGCGGCATTTGGGTCAGCTTTGCAAAACTCCGTTTTGCAAAGACGGGTACTATCTGCCGAACGGTTTTCAGGGTATCGGCAGGCATCCGCTGCACCACGCCGGAGCGTTTTACGTTCAGGAGCCGTCCGCCATGAGCGCGGTGAGCATCCTTGACGTTCACCCGGGCGACAGGGTGCTTGACCTCTGCGCGGCGCCGGGCGGGAAAAGCTCGCAGATAGCCGCGGCTTTGTGCGGAAAAGGTGTGCTGGTCGCGAACGAGTATGTTTCTCAAAGGGTGAGGACGCTTGATTCAACCCTTGAAAGAATGGGCGTTAAAAACGCGGTCATAATTAATAACCGCCCCGATTCTGTCTGCAAAAAGCTTTCGGGATATTTCAACAAAGTGCTGGTAGACGCTCCCTGTTCGGGAGAAGGAATGTTTCGCAAGGTGCCGAATGCAAAAAAAGAATGGAGCGAAAAAGCTGTACTCAACTGCGCAAAGCGACAGGCGAAGATACTCGATTCCGCCGCGGACGCAGTGTGCAAAGGAGGAGAGCTGGTTTACTCAACCTGCACATTTTCCCCTGAGGAAAACGAAATGCAAATCGACAGCTTTTTAAAGCGAAACCGCGATTTTGAGCTTGTTGACTGCGTTGCTGACTTCGGAAGCGTTATCCCGCGGGAAAGACTTGATATAACCGCGGACTCTGAAAAAATGCGCCGCGTGTTTCCGTTCAACGGCGGCGAAGGACATTTTGCCGCAAAGCTGAAAAGGATTTCCGGCGGCGGATATACGGCGGATTACAGTCCAAAAGAGCAAAGCTCCGATCTGTTTTCGGAGTTTTGGAGCGAATCGTTTGCCGCGGATGCTCCCAATAGGCTTTTTATAAACTCCGGCAAGGTTTATATTTTGCCCGGAATAATGCCGGATATAACAGGGCTGAATGTACTGCGCGCAGGAGTTTTGGCGGGCAGGGAAGTGAAAAACAGATTTGAGCCGGAGCACTGCCTTTATATGGCGTTCGGAGATAAAGACGTGTTGAAAAAAGTCAAGCTGGATGATAAATCTGCGAAGGACTTTTTACACGGCATGGAGATACCGTGCGAAAAATCGCTCGCAGGTTTTGCAGGCGTGTTTTTCGACGGCGTTTCGGTGGGCTTTGGCAAGGCTACAAACGGCAGGCTTAAAAACCGATATCCGAAAGGGCTCAGAATGCTTTGATGAATTAAAAGGAGCGTGAAAGATTTGAAAAAGGTGTTAAGTATTTTGCTGACGGCGGGGATGATGTTTTTAATTATGTGCATCAGTCCGGCAGTTACCGTAAGCGCGCAGGAAAAGGGAATAAAAATAAGCGAAAAGAATTTTCCCGACAAAATCTTCAGAAAAAAAGCAAAGAAGTACGACAAGGATAAAAACGGATATTTGAGCATTCAGGAAAGGAACGCGGTTAAAAGAATCAGGACGTTTTCTAAAAATGTAAAGTCCTTAAAAGGTATAGAATATTTTAAAAACCTGCGGTATTTGGATTGTGAAAACAGTAAAATTGAAAAATTGGATCTTTCAAAGAACACAAAGCTGAAAACTCTGTATTGCTTCTGGAGCCGAATTAAGCAGCTTAATTTGAACGGATTAACAGACCTGCGCGAGCTCGACTGCTCGCATAATTCGCTTACAAAGCTGAATGTTTCCGATTGTGTAAGTCTTGACAGTATAAACTGTGAAAACAACAAAATCAAAAAGCTAAAGCTCGGCAATTTGTCGAAGCTCAGAATACTTTATTGCTCAGATAACAAGCTTACCTCGCTGAGTACAAAAAACAATCCCGGACTGATAACGCTTTACTGTAATAAGAATTTCTTTAAAACGCTGTCGTTTAAAGAAAATGAAAAGCTTATATATTTATACTGCGCGAAAAATAAGCTCACTAAGCTTGATATTTCCGAAAACGCCGAGCTTAAGAATCTTTCCTGTTCGAATAATAAGCTGAAAATGCTTGATTTAAGCAATAATACAAAGCTTGTGTCGGTAAACTGCAATAAAAACAAGCTGTCCGAGCTTGACGTTTCGCCGCTTAAAAAGCTTGTAGGGCTTTACTGCGCGAACAACAGCCTGTCGCGGCTTGACATAACTGACAACTCAAAGCTTAAAGGGCTTAACTGTTCGTATAATAATCTGAGTTCAATAGATTTCAGCAAATCCCCGAATCTCGGCTCGACAAAGCAGGAAGCGGGATTTATATATGTGTTCAACGTTTCGCACAATAAGCTTACCGAGCTCGTTCTGCCGGATAAAAACACAACGTGCGTTTTGGATTGCTCCTACAATAAGCTTAAAAAGCTGGATGTGAGCAACAGCGAGTTTCTCGGAGAGTATGCGGGTGACGAGGTTTACGGATATTTAAACTGCAAGGGCAACAAGCTTTCACAGCTCACAGTGAAAAAATCCGCACTTTTGGAAAACTTCTCGTATGACAAGGGCGTTGAAATAGTGAAAAAATAACCGTGCGGCGGCTTGCAGAGGATTGAAAACGCGGCGTTCATTTATGAACGCCGCGTTTTTGCGCCGAATCGAGGTACAGCGGACGCTGTATGCCGTTTTGGGGGTTGCGCCGCGGAGAGTTTTTTGATAAAATAGTAAATATATGAGCATGCGCTTAAGCACGTTTTGATATTTTACGAGTTTTGCGCTGTCGGAAACAAGATTATAAAGGATGAAATATATTTTCATCCTTGCCGTTTTTCTTTTGCGCTATATACGTTTGCGCAAGTTTCAGCCCGCTGGTCTGAAACTGCAAAGCAGGAATCAAGCGGGGAAAATCCCTTTTGAAGCATTCCCGTTTTCTTGCTTTTTGCATAATAGTCTTTTAAATTCCTGTTTCTAACAGCAGAAAGGAAGATCATTAATGTCCGGACATTCCAAATGGAGTACCATTAAACGAAAAAAAGAAAAGACCGACGCTCAGAGAGCAAAGGTGTTTACTAAAATAGGCCGCGAGATAGCCGTTGCGGTTAAGGAAAGCGGCGCGGATCCGTCATCTAACGCGAAGCTGCGCGACTTGATTGCAAAAGCCAAGGCGAACAATGTTCCGAACGATAATATCGACCGCATAATCAAAAAAGCGGCGGGCGAGGGAAGCAAGACAAGCTATGAGGAAACGGTGTACGAGGGCTACGGTCCCAACGGCGTTGCCGTAATTGTAGAGTGCCTGACCGATAACAGGAACAGAACGGCTTCGGATATCCGCCATTATTTTGATAAATTCGGCGGCAACTTGGGAACGACGGGCTGCGTTTCGTTTATGTTCGAGAAAAAGGGCGTTATAGTTATTGAAAATGTGTCGGACGAAGAAAAAGCGATGGACGATTTCATAACCGCCGGAGCGGACGATTTTAACATCGAAGACGGCGTTGCCGAGGTCACAACGGCTCCGTCTGACTTTGGCAAGGTGCGCGAGGCGCTTGAAGCGGCGGGATATGCGTTTGCCTCCGCTGAGATAGAGCAGGTGCCGTCCACCTATACCACGCTTTCCGATGAAGACAGCATGGTTAAAATGCGCCGCTTGTTAGACGCTCTGGAGGACAATGACGATGTTCAGAACGTTTGGCACAACCTTGAAAACGAAGAGGATTTATAATTATTCAAAGTATATAATATTAACTGACAAAGGATGTGATCACATTATGAAACCCGGACCTTGTTCCGAAAACGGCATACCCTATCGAAGTAAAAATTAAAATATGCGCGGAAAGGGCTTGCCATAGCTCTGCTTCGCGCAGAGCTATGGAGGAATCATAATGGTTAAATATTATCTCACTCGGGAAAAGGGAATCGTCACGCTTGATTCCCCTGTCGACGGCTGCTGGATCGCTATGACTGATCCGAGCGACGTCGAAATAACTCCGATTGCAAAAAAGTACGATATTGACACCGATATTTTGAAAGCGGCGTTGGACGTCGACGAGCGCTCGCGTATCGATGTTGACGACAATTACACGATGATACTTGTCAACATTCCGACTATTGAGCGAGACGACGACAAAGAGCTTTACAATACTATACCGCTTGCGATAATAGTTGCAAGCGGAGTGGTGATAACCGTTTGCAGCGAGGACAATCCTCTTTTGCATCCGTTTGCAAGAGGGCTTGTCAGGGATTTTTACACAAATATGAAATCGAGATTTGTGCTGCAAATTCTTTACCGCACGGCGTCGCAGTATCTGCAATATCTGCGAATCGTCGATAAAAAAAGCGACGAGGTTGAAAACAAGCTACATAAGTCCACGCAGAACCGCGAGCTTATCGAGCTTTTGAATCTTGAAAAGAGCCTTGTTTATTTTACAACTTCTCTGCGCTCGAACGAAGTGGTAATGGAAAAGCTTTTCAGAAACGAGCTGATAAAGCAGTACCCGGAGGATTCCGAATTGCTTGAGGACGTTATCGTTGAAAATAAGCAGGCTATAGAAATGGCTAATATATACAGTGGAATTTTAAGCGGAATGATGGACGCGTTTGCCTCGGTTATATCGAATAACCTCAATGTAGTCATGAAAGTGCTTGCAATAATCACTATAGTAATGTCTATTCCCACTATCATATTCAGCGCGTACGGAATGAACGTCAATGCGGCGGGAATGCCGTTTGCGGGCAGTCCGTGGGGATTTCTGATAGTTGTCTGCGTTTCGGCGGTAATAAGCGTTATAACAGGTTTTATATTCTTAAAGATGAAGATGTTTAAGTAAATGCAAAACACCGCCGATTTATATCGGCGGTGTTTTGTTTTGCTTATATCAGTATGTTCACCAGTTCTGAAATACTTTTACATTTGTTGCCAATTTGTGAAACGACGCGTGGATTACCGTTTTCTATCGCATATCCGCCAAATTCCTTTAGCATTGCCAGGTCGTTGAAGTTATCGCCTACTGTTATTATATCGCTTTTTTTAACGCCTAAAATATCGGTGAGCTTATATATTCCGGCGGTCTTTGAAACTCCGGCGGGAACAATATCAACATTGATTCCGTTGTTGAATGCGGTCAGCTGCCCCGCGAATTTTTGGTTGACTTTATCTGCAAATTCAAGCGCCAGAGCCTCGGTTTTAAAATGAGCGTCTACCTGGGTAAAATATGAAAACTGCGAAAGCTCTGAAAGCTCTATCAAAACATCGGAAGAGGCGATGGAGTTGTCGAACTTTTCGTTCTTTACGCAATACCGCTTTTCCCGTGAGCTTACTGCGGCGTGAAGTCCGCCGCGAGCAATGATGAAGCGGCATAATTCGGATAGCACGTCAGGATTTGAATCGGCGCGGTATAATCGCTTGTTTTTTCCTTTGTAAATCTCGCTTCCGTTGTTGCATATAAGATAGTCAAACAGTATTCCGAAGCGCTCAGCTTCGGAATTTATACCGCTGATACTGCGCCCCGTTACAATAACAAACAGATTTTGCGTCCTTTGCCATTTTTTAACGGCGCCAATGTCGCTTTTGGACACCACTGTGTTTTGATTAAGCGTGCCGTCATAGTCGCTTGCAATCAGTTTCATTTGCTTTCACCCGCCGAGTTTTATTAAATACGGTTACAAGTACAACACAAATTGTACGGAATGTCAAGCGGACAGAGTAATTTTCTCTTGACATAAAATTTCGAGTGTGGTATTATCTTAATGCTGTCATATTGTCGAGGTGCAGCTCAGTTTGGTAGAGCGTTGCGTTCGGGGACGCTTCAGGTCGCAAGTTCGAATCGCGCTTTTAAGAAGCGATGTCACCATCGACCATTTTTTGCAAAGCAAAAAACAGACAAACGGGAATTCATAAAATTATTGCAATGGCAGGAAAAACTGAATAATGAAAATAGCGAGGTGTAGCTCAGTTTGGTAGAGCGCTGCGTTCGGGACGCAGAGGTCGCAAGTTCGAATCTTGTCGCGACGATTGACAGGTTCGGGTCCGGAGTTTTCCGGGCCTTTTCTTATTTTTGAGGCTGATTTGTCTGATCGATCCGCTGCGTTTCCGAGGCTGACTCTGTTTTGGCGTCCTGCTCTGTTTTTCGGATACTCAGATAGCTCTCCCGGATCAGCACAAAGCCGAGTGGTCCTTTCACGATCCCCCACACCCCAAAGAGCTGGATGCCCACATAGAGAGAGAGCAGCACCGCGATGGGCGGCACTCCCATGCGTTTGCCGATCAGCCTCGGCTCCAGCAATTCCCGCAGAAAAATGCAGAAAATATAAATCACCACGCATACCGCCGCCCTGCCATAGCTTCCCTGTACGAGCTGCACAACTGCCAACGGCATCAGAACAATGCCCGTACCGATAAAGGGCAGCGCATCCAAGACGCCCGCCAGAATCCCCCAGAGAATTCCGTTTGGAACCCCCGAGATTCCCAGTCCCACCGCCACCGTCAGCCCGATGATTGTCATGATGGCCATCTGGGCCTTCACAAAGGTGGCGATATAGCGCGTGACACCGCAGATGACCTCCAGCAGCACATGGCACTCCTCCCTGTCCAGCAGGCGGTTCATGATATCGTCATAGTCCTTTGCCAGAAGCACGGTGGAAATCAGAAAAGTCACCAGGAATCCGCCCAGGACACCCAGAATCCTCACATATTCCAACGACTGTGACATGACTCCCGGCCAGGTGTGCTGCCCCAGTACATTCAGGCTCTCATTGATTCCCTCCAAAATGACATTCTCCAGATACAATCCGTCCACACCCACCAGTTGTCCCACGGA
>CAZHWR010000036.1:0-1789 GCA_964536085.1 uncultured Oscillospiraceae bacterium | reverse complement strand
AGAGATTGTGTACCAGAATCTGGATTTCATCCTCTATGTCAGCCAGACCATTCACCCAGCCCGGAAGACTCCCCGCGATCCAGAAAAACAGAATCCATATCAGCACCGCCAAGAACAGCACGGCGAACACCAACAACAGCACGGCACCCACCTGCCTGTGAAGATGAAGCCTGCCCTGCATCTTTTTCAAGAGCGGGCCGAAAATGGTCACGAAAAGCATGGCAATCAGCACCGGCGCGATCAATGGACAAATCCATTTCAGAAACAAATAAACTGCCCCTGTCAGCAGAAGCAGTAATAATAGTCGGTTTTGCCTGATTTTTTCCCACATAGCTGCGCCCTCTTTTCACACCGTCACATATTTTGTTCTCTCCTTCTAGTATGAAAAATCAGGCCAAAATAAATCCGACACTTATGTCAAATCAAAATCCAATTTCTGTTATTTTCTACAAAAATTTACTCCGCATAACGGATGGGGAAACAGTGGAAAAGATCCCCCTGAGGCACCACCCGAAAGAAAAGCTTCCTTTTGTCCACCGGGTGGACAAGCTCCAATTCGCAGGCACAGAGCGCCACATTCCGGACACCGCGCTCCCTGCCAAGCTGCCCGGATAAGTCCGTACCGTATTTTACATCTCCCAGAATCGGAAAACCCGCATGGGACAGCTGCGCACGGATCTGGTGGAAGCGGCCGGTGTCAATCTGAATCCGCAAAAGTGACATCTCCGTCCCATCGGACTCAGCCAGCACTTCAAACTGCAGCCTCGCCTTCTTCGCCCTCTTCTCCTTTGCCTGCTTTGCATCCACGACCTCCGCCCGGCTATCCGCCGTCCTGCACAGATAATCCACCAGCTCGCCTGTTCCGGGCTTCGGTTTTCCACAGACCACCGCGTAATACTGTTTATTCAAAATTCCTTTTTCCAGCTGCCCGGTCAACGCCGCCGCGGCCTCCCTGGTCTTGGCAAACACCAGCAGCCCCTCCACGGGCTGATCCAGTCGGTGAACCACTCCCAGATAGCCTCCCTTTAGATAATTTTTCAGCTCACTGACCATGTCCGCCTGCCCGACCCGAGAGGTCTGGGTGGCAAGGCCCGCAGGCTTGTACGCAACAATGATGTGTCTGTCCTCATATTTAATGACTGTACGCATGTGTTTTCTCCTACTTCCGCAGTCCTTTCGGATAGTGATTCTTCATAATTCCCCCCGCAAGCTTGCCCCAGCCGATGCTGTATCCGTCCACCAGAATCAGATACCATCCCTTCTCACCCTCCCGGGGAAAGGTCTGTCCGTTCAGATAGGCCGCCGTCACGGCATCATCGGCAGATAACTGACACGCATGTCGCACATCCTCCTCCGAGAGTGCCAATGCCAGCGCGTGGGAGGGCTCAAAGCGGTTTTTTTTCAGCATCCCCAGATGCAGCCCGGGGCGCAGTACCTTCAGTCCCTTCAGCGACGGCAGCCCCTCCGGTGCCAGATAGAGATTGTCCCCGAAGCGAAGGAAGATTCCTCCGACGCTCTTCCCTGAGCCTTCCCTTCTATGCGTGCCGATCGGCGCACCCTCCCTCTCTGCCTCTCCTATATCCACCGTCAATGTCTCCCGGCAAAACTCCCTCCAGGGCTCCAGCTCCTTGTCCCTCGCGGAAATCCCCCGCTCCGTTCCGCCTGCCGCCATCGGCTCATATCCCTCGGGAACATCGCCCGCCTTCTGCAGCACTGCGGCGAAATGCCCCTCGCCCTTCACCTTGTGAGGCCAGAGCCGGACGGTTTTTTGCTGCGCAAATTCCGGGTG
>CAZHWR010000035.1:12118-18697 GCA_964536085.1 uncultured Oscillospiraceae bacterium | reverse complement strand
CAGAACAGGGGACATTTGCCTTGCAACCATTCAAATACACCTCTGTTAAGTAGTTTGCGCCCATTACCGAAAAATAGGCACAATTATACAAATACTATTTTATCATAATTGTGCCGAAATTGCAGCCCTTTTTTCGCAAGTTTTTCACGCTTTCCGCCCGCCGTCTGTCGCTTATCGTCTAATATCTGCAAGCCGCATTTAGCATATTTAAGCGACAAACAAGCTGAAAGCGATAAAACGCAGTATCACAATTCAACATAAAGCTGCAAAATAATGCAAGCGTACTGCGCCGCACAGAAATATAATTATTGTCATCATGAAAAAAACCTTCGGCATTAGCCGAAGGTTTTTTTAAGCTTAATGATTACTGAGCGTAAACGCTTACACGTTTGCGGTCGCGGCCTACGCGTTCGAACTTAACTGTTCCGTCTATCAGAGCGAACAGAGTGTCGTCCGATCCGCGGCCTACGTTTTCACCGGGATGGATGTGAGTTCCGCGCTGTTTAACGAGTATGTTACCCGCCAGAACAAACTGACCGTCCGCGCGCTTTACGCCCAAACGTTTGGATTCGGAATCGCGTCCGTTTTTTGTGGAGCCCATTCCTTTTTTATGTGCGAAAAATTGAATATCAAGCTTTAACATTGATTTACACCTCCGAAAATTCTAAACAGATGTTATCGGGATAGCTTTCGGCAAGCACCGAAAGGTGAATTTGCAGCGCCGATATAAAATCGACCGCCGCGCTATTCGAGCAATCCGACAACTTTAACATTATTTTGTTCTGCCCGGCATAAAGCTCGCACGGAGCGTTTATAACCTCGGTTATGCCGTTGGCAGTAAGCTGTATCGCGGATGTGACCGCAGCGCACACGATATCTTCGCCGTAATCGGCATACTCTGCGTGACCGCTGACACAAAAGCCAAAAAGACCTTTTTCTCCGCGGAAAAATTCAGCGCGAATCATTACTATGCCTTGATGGCTTCGATTTTAACCATTGTGTACGGCTGCCTGTGACCGAGCTTGCGCTTATAGTCCTTTTTAGGTCTGTAGGTGAATACCGTAACCTTTTTGCCCCTGCCGTTTTTAACGACAGTCGCTTCAACCGAAGCGCCGTCAACATAAGGAGCGCCGACGGTTATGCCGTCGTCCTTTGAGACTGCTATTACCTTGTCGAAATCCACTTTGCTTTCAGCTTCAACGTCCAATTTTTCGATGAAAATCGTATCGCCTTCGCTTACACGGTACTGTTTACCGCCTGTTTCAATAACTGCGTACATTATAAGGCACCTGCCTCTTTCTATAAACTCGCTATGATGGGCCGGCAAAAGCCGTTTAAAAAGCCCGACATACGCGGCTTTAATATTTTATCATAAACAGGTATAAAATGTCAACATGTTTTTTAACTTCCGACGCGTGTTATTTTAGCAAGCGGCGGATAATAGGAAGACGCTATTTCCGTTCTTCTGATTTCAACTCCGTTTTTATAATATACCTTATACGCCTTTGCGCGGTATCCTTCGCGCCCTTCGCGCTCAACCTTGCTCTCGCCCGCTTTTAAGGACGAATCCTTCTGAGTTATGTCAGCCGGCTGTTCGATCGTTTCGGTCTTTTCGGAAACGACCTTGATTTCATCATAATCAGCGTTAGCATCTTTATCGCCGAAAATCTCAACTGTAAGCGTTGTACCCGACATATTCGCGTAGATAAATATCGGATAGCTTTTGTTGTTTTTGAACTGAAAATCCGATGAAGGATAGTCTACGCTTGCGTCCTGCCCTATCGGGACGTAAACCGAAGGCCATGTGTGATTGTGCCGCTCGACAATTTCAAGATCCGCGCGCAAAACGGCTCCGTATACCGTTGTGGAAGCCTGACAGATTCCTCCGCCGTATTCCTCGATGAGCTTTCCGTTGCTTATCGCGCCCGCCATTTTATATCCGTTTGAGCCGTTCGTGGTATCGCCCGTAGTTTTATTAAATGAAAACGTTTCGCCCGGCTCCAGCCTTGTCCCGTTTACCGAACTGAGCGCGAGCCGCATATTTTCATTTGCGGCGGCAACATTGGTGGAGACTGTAGAGAAGCTGCTTTTTTCTACGACCCGCTTTTTGATTCCCGCAGTAGTGTCGATAAATTTAACTACGTTAGTCACCGCCTTGACCGTTCCTTTTTTCTCGTCGGCTTTCAGAATCTTTTTAAGCTTTTTCTTTAAATCGTCCCTGTCAAGCTCTCTGCCGTTTTTGCCGTCCGAGATAACGAACATTTCCGAGCCTTTCGGCAAAAAATCTGTTATACGCGGTTCAACGACCGCTATATCGACGTCTGCGGCTATATTCTTGATAACGGTGTTTATCGACGACATCACAAGCTTCGCGGTAATTGAGTATTCCTTTTTAGCCTGTTCAAGCTCGGTCAGGACAGCGTACCGTTCTTCGTCGCTTCCCGATTTACCGTAATTAAACGCTTTTCTAACGATTTTTCTCGTATTATAAGTAAATTCAAAATCGTCCTCGGTGAGTTTCACTGTGCCATCGGGAGTTTTTACCCTGATATTGATATCCGGGCGCAGGCTGTCTTGTATTTTTCTGAGCTTTTTTATCGCTTTTGATTTTGTCATTCCGCCCACGTCGACTCCGTTTATATATATACCGTTGTATATAACGCTGTCGTCCGCGGACTCAACCGCTGCCTTGACCATCTGCGCGTATTCCTCGCTTTCGCGCTTTGCCTTTTCGGAGGAATAAATTTTAAACGCGGCAACGCCGGCCGCGGCTATCAAAGCCACGGCGACAACAGCCGATATGATTTTACCTGTTCGCGATTTTAAAAAGCGCATTATAAAGCCCCGCTTGATTATCTTAAATTATTAACTATGTTCAGTGTATCTCTTGCAATCAGCAATTCTTCATTGGTGGGTACTACCCATACCTGAACTCTGGATTCGGGAGTTGATATTCTCACCAGTTCTCCGCGTTTTTCGTTTGCCTGTTTGTCAAGCGTTATTCCGAAAAACTCCATATCTTTACAAACGCCCTCTCTTACCTCGGGCGCGTTTTCACCTATACCGCCCGTGAACAAAACGGCGTCAAGTCCGTTCATGGCGGCGGCGTAAGAGCCGATAAACTTTTTGACCTGATACGACAGCATCTCTGACACGAGCGCCGCTCTTTCGTTGCCCTCGTTCATCGCGGCGGCGATATCCCTGTTGTCGGACGAAATACCCGAAACGCCCAAAAAACCGGACTTTTTATTCATGTAGTCCGCCATTTCAGACGGCGTGAAGCCGTGCTTGTCGGCAATATAAGTAACTGCGGACGGGTCAACCGAACCGGTTCTTGTTCCCATGATAAGTCCGTCGAGCGGTGTGAAGCCCATTGATGTGTCGACCGAGACTCCGCCGTCGATTGCGGTTACAGACGATCCGTTGCCCAAATGGCAGGAAACGATTTTCATATCACGGATATCTTTTCCGAGTTCCTTGGCAAGATTTGCAGAAACAAATCTGTGGCTCGTGCCGTGGAAACCGTATTTTCTTACATGGTATTTCTCATAATCCTCGTAAGGCAGTCCGTACATATACGCCTTTCTGGGCATTGTCTGATGAAATCCCGTGTCAAATACGCAGACCTGCGGAACGTTCGCGGGCAGCACCTTTTTACATGCTCTGAGCGCCAGAGCATGACCGTGATTGTGAACCGGAGCAAGCTCTGATAATTCGTCTATCTTATCGATGACCTCGTCGTTTGCAAGACAGGGCTTAGGAAAAACCTCCGCCCCCTGAACGACTCTGTGACCTACTGCTGATATTTCCGACATTTCCTTAATAACTGCAGCGTCGCTCTTTGTTAAAACTTCAACCAGCTTTTCAAACGCCTCGGTGTGAGTTGGAAAATCACAATTTTCCGTATAACTTCTTCCGTCGGCGGTTTTATGAGTTATTTTACCATCAATGCCAATCCTTTCGCAGTTTCCTTTGGCAATAACCATTTCTCCGTCCATATCGATAAACTGATACTTCAAAGACGAGCTTCCCGCGTTGATAACCAAGATTTTCAATTCAATTCTTCCTTTCATTTGTGATATCATTTCAGCCGCTGACGGTTGACAGATATTCCCTGATTGATATACAATTATTTTATTACATTCTGTCAACAATTACAAGTGCAACATTCAAAATCACGGCGCACAATTTAACCGGCGCCGAAGAAAGGGAACCTGCATATTGAAGGTCTCGGGAATTATCGCGGAATACAACCCGTTTCACAACGGTCACAAATATCACATCGAGCAGACAAAGCTCAAAACCGATTCATATGTCGCTGTCATTATGAGCGGCTCGCTAGTTCAGCGAGGAGAATTTGCCGCTTTTTCAAAGCACATGCGTGCGCACGCGGCGCTTTTAAACGGAGCGGACTTGGTTTTGGAGCTTCCGTGCATCTATTCCGCCGCAAGCGCGCAGCGGTTTGCAAGCGGCGCGGCGGCAATACTCGATTCGCTCGGAGTTATAGATTATTTGAGCTTCGGTAGCGAATCGGGCAACTTAAACAGCCTTTCACGCGCTGCTGAAATTTCCCAAAAGCTGGATAAATCAAAAGTCACGGCGCAGTTTTTAAAAACAGGAATGAGCTACCCCGCCGCAAAGCGCGCGGCAATGGAAAAGCTTTACGGCAACGCCGATATTATCGACAACCCCAACGATACTCTCGGAATCGAATATCTTTGCGCGCTTAAAGAACTCGATTCAAAAATCGAGCCGATAGCCGTAAAACGCGAGCACATTATGCACGATTCCGCCGAAGCAAGCGGCGGATTCGCGAGCGCGTCGTTTATAAGAAGCCTAATCGGAAAAAGTGTCAGTGCAGACGATTTGTTTCCCGAAAACATCCGGGCGCTGTACAATCGGGAAACCGAGTCGGGTCATTATAAAATCGATCCGCGCAAATTTGACATTGCCGCAATGTATGCATTAAAAAGCCTTTCCCCCGAAGATTTTTCAAATCTGCCGGACGTTTCGGAGGGGCTTGAAAACCGCCTGTACGAATCGGCGCAGAGAGCAGTCAGCACAGATGAATTCCTAAGCCTTGTTAAAACCAAGCGGTACACGCTTGCCAGACTTCGGAGAATCGTGATATACGCGCTTATGGGTATCACAAAATCCGACCAAAGGTTAAAGCCGTCGTACGTTCGGGTGCTGGGCCTGAACGACAACGGTAAGAAGATACTCGCAAAAGCGAGGAAAAAATCATCTATAGATTTTTATACATCGTTTGCTAAAATCGAAAAAAGCGGCGGCAGAATAGCGCAGCTGGACCGCAAATCCACCGATTTGCACAATCATCTTTCCATAACTCCGCTTTCAGGTGGGCGGGATTTTTACGACAACGCAATTATTTTAAACTCGGAGCAAAGTCCGACGTAAAGCTTACTTTTCATCGGCTGCGACGAGGCAACCTCACCGCAGGAGCTTCACCACCCCTCGGTTATTTGGTTAATAGGTTATAGACTTTTTCGAAAATTTATGATAGACTTAACTCTGATATTTTAAAAGCAAAATGTAAAGGAGCAACTAAAATGGCTGTTAACATTCAAACTATCGAATACAAAAATTACGGAAATTGTATAAAGCTCGACAACGGCAAATGCACAATTTTGATAACCGCGGACGTCGGTCCGAGAATTATCGGATTTTTCCTAAACGGCAAAGAAAACATGTTTTTTGAAGATATCGACCGCGAGTTTGTTTGGAAAGGCAAGCTGATGGACGATTACTACGGCAAGGGAAGCGTCTCGTACAACTACGGCGGTCACAGACTGTGGGCTTCGGAGGAATCCGAGCCCGAAACCAACTATCCGGACGTTGACCCCGTTAACGTTGAATACATTGAAAGCGGCGTTATCGTGCGCCCCGCTCCCGAAAAGGAAAACGGCATACAAAAAGTGATAAAGGTCGTACTTGATGAAAACGCTCCCCGCGCCGCCGTTACTCACGAGGTTATTAACATAGGCTCTGCGCCGAAAGAATTTGCTCCCTGGGCGCTCACAGTACTTGCCCCCGGCGGTACAGAAATTATCCCCCAGCCGACGCGCGACACAGGTCTGCTTTCAAACAGAAAGCTCATACTCTGGCCGTACACCGATATGACCGACGACAGAATCTACTGGGGCAAAGAATTTATAACGCTTAAGCAGGACGTAAACGTCCAAATCCCGATCAAATTCGGTATAAATTTGGAAAGCGGCTATGCGTGCTATGTCAACCGCGGTCAGATTTTTATCAAAAAAATTAACCACGATATCAACATGAACTATCCCGACTTCGGCTGCTCTCTGGAAACATATACAAACAGCAAATTCATCGAATTTGAATCGCTCGGCGAATATAAACAGGTTGAGCCCGGCGATTTCATCACGCACACCGAGGCTTGGGAACTAAAGCCTTGCGGCGAAGAGTTTGACAGAAAAGACCCTGAAAGTATCAAAGCGTTTATAGAAAATAACGTACTGTAAAATTTGGCAAGCGAAAAAGCAATCAGCTTTTTCGCTTGTGCTTTATTCCGAAAAGGACGGTAATCATCAATGA
>CAZHWR010000035.1:0-12108 GCA_964536085.1 uncultured Oscillospiraceae bacterium | reverse complement strand
GAAAAAGATACTTGTTATAGCAACGGGAGGCACTATCGGAAGCGACTTGTGCGGCACAGATTTAAACATTTCGCTAAACGAAAATCACATACAGTCAAACCTCGTCGAAAAATACTTCGAGGCATACGGCGGCGAAAATAAATTTGAAGTCGTAAGTCCGTTTTGCGTGCTGAGCGAAAACATCGGCATGCACGAATGGCAAAAGCTTGCCGACTGCATATACGCTGTTGATCCAAGCGAATACAGCGGTATAATCATAACCCACGGAAGCGACACGCTTGCATACACAAGTGCATTTGTCGGCATTGCGTTTTCAGGCTATCCCATCCCGATAGTTTTGACCGCCTCCAATCTGCCGCTTTCAAATTTCCAAAGCAACGGGCTTGACAATTTTCACACTGCCGTTTGCATCATAAACGCGGAGCTTCTGCAAGGCGTTTTCACAGCATATAAAGACGCGGACGGCGTGAACTGCATTCATCTTGCCGAAAGAATATCCCCCGCCGACCCTTACACCGACGAATTTAAAAGCTTCGGCGACAATATTTTTGCCAAAGCCGTTGGAAAAGACGTGGTTTTTAATCTCAATCCCAAAAATCCGAATATTATGCAGCTTAAAAAATTTCCCGAACGCGTTCCAAAACTGTCGCTCAAACAAAATGTTATTATGCTTACCCCTTATCCCGGCATTGATTACAGCAGAATCAGCGTGAATGAAAACGTCTGCGCAGTACTGCACACGCTTTATCATTCCTCCACTGCGCCGACCGAAAACAGCGAGCTGACAGAATTTATCAGCCGCTGTGAACAAAGCGGTATTGATTTTTATGTTATTCCGTTCAAGCCCCGCGACAACGTTTATGTATCAAGCCGAAAGCTTACCGATGCGGGAGCCGTACCTCTGGACGGCATATCGGAATGCGCCGCATACGCCAAGCTGTGCGCGGCATACGCGCAAACCGAAATCCCTCCGAAAGATTTTATGCAAAGACAGATAAACTTCGAGTATATAAACCGTGATTAAGCCGCGACAATAAGATAATGAGGGCATATGATTAAAAACATTTTTCTTGATCTTGACGACACGATTCTCGACTTTCACAAAGCCGAAAAAAACGCGCTCACAAAAACGCTTACTAAAATCGGCGTTGCTCCTAAAGAAAGCATCCTTGCGCGGTACAGCGAGCTGAACCTTTCCCAGTGGAAGCTGCTGGAGCGCGGACTGCTCACCAGGGAACAGGTAAAAATCCGTCGCTTTAAGCTCCTGTTTGACGAAATCGGTATCGGTTTTCCCGCCCAAAAAGCCACGGAAATATACGAAAGCTTCCTGGGACAAGGACATTATTTTACCGAAGGCGCACCCGAGCTTTTACAGTCGCTGTTCGGGCGTTATCGGCTGTATCTCGCCTCAAACGGCACGGCAAACGTGCAAAAAGGGCGAATGAAAAGCGCAGGAATCGAAAAATATTTTGATGATATTTTTGTTTCTCAGTACATCGGGTTTAACAAGCCCGATGCGTAATTTTTTAACCGCTGTTTTGCAAAAATACCAAATTTTAAAAAAGAGGAAACCATCATAGTCGGTGACAGCTTGACGTCAGACATTCTCGGAGGCAAAAATGCGGGAATCGCCACCGTGTGGTTTAATCCGCACGACGAAAAAAAACACACGGATATAACGCCTGATTTTGAAATTCATATGCTGTGCGAACTTATAACAATCGTCGAAAGCATATAAATAATTATACTCAACAAATTGGATACAGTTCAAAACCCGCCGCGGTAATTTAATCCCGCGGCGGGTTTTATCATGCATATTATTTTAAAACTCATCATCGTTGCCGAAGCTCTCGGAAAATCCTTCCTGCATGTCTGATACAAACTCGAATGCTCTTCCCGTACCGATGGAAACGCACTCAATAGGATTATCCGAAACCCTTGCATTAACCTTTGTCGCCTCGCTGATATACTCCGGGAAGCCCTTCAACAGCGAACCTCCGCCGGTCATGAGTATTCCGTTCGATTTAACATCGCCCGCGAGCTCAGGCGGAGTTTCTTCCATGACCTCTAAAAGCGTATCCAATATAGAGGACGCGCACGTAACAAGCGGAGCGTAAATTTCCTCTTGATTAATCTCTATCTTCTGCGGAAGACCTGTTACCAAATTTCGCCCTTTGACTGCGTGCGTTATCTCTTTGGACGGTTTATGAATAGTTCCTATCGCTATTTTAAGTTGCTCGGCGGTTTTGTCGCCTATCAATATCTTATATGTTTCGGAAATATATCGCACAAGTGCGTCGTTAAAATGGTTCCCCGCCGTTCTGACCGATTTTGACACCACCACGCCGCCTGCGGATATAACGGCTATATCGGCGGTTCCTCCGCCTATATCTACTACCATTTTGCCCACAGGCTTTGAAATATCAAGACCCGAGCCAATTGCGGCAGCTATCGGTTCCTCCACCAAAACGACCCTGCGTGCCCCCGCGCTCAAAGCGGTTTTGAACACCGCTCTGCGCTCGATTCCCGTTATAAAAGACGGAATACAGATGGCTATTTTCGGTTTGACGACCAAATTCCCGCATATGCGCTTGATAAACTCCTTTATCATAAATTCAGTCATCTGATAATCGGAAATAACGCCGTTTTTAAGCGGAAACTCCGCCGATATATATCCCGGAGTTCTGCCGAGCATTCTAAGCGCTTCGCTCCCAACGGCTATAACCTCGTTCGTTCGTTTATCTATAGCTATAATCGACGGCTCGTCTATCATAATCTCGCCGTTCATATAAATAATTGTCGTAGTTGTTCCGAGATCTATTCCGATATCTGCTCCGACCATATAAAATCACCAATCCTCTTTTTGCAAAACCTATCTTTGATAATGAGTTTTCTATACTATTTTGCCATAAAATCCCCGTTTGTGCAATAGGAAGACGCAACAACGCAGCAAATCACCGCTTTTGCTCCCGCGCTTTTAAGCGTTTTCGCCGTTTCGTCGAGCGTTGAGCCGGTTGTTACAACATCATCGCACAGGATTATCGTCTTGCCTCGCACATCCTCACAGGGTTCGGCTTCAAACGCTCCCGCTAAGTTTTGTTTCCTTTGTTCAGCGCTTAAATCATGTTGCTTTTCGGTTCGGCGAACCTTGCGGATCAGCGGTTTGACGGGGAGATCCAATAAGCGCGAAAGCTCCTTTGCAATAAGCTGAGCCTGATTATAGCCGCGCCGTTTTTGGTCTCTTTTCAAAAGCGGTACAAAGGTTATCATATCCGCATTTTCAGCACAGTGCGAGCCTTCAAGACTTTCACAAATATACCCGGCAAACGCTTTTGCGTATCCGCCGGAGTTTCTGAACTTAAATCTGTGAATAGACCCTCTTACAGGCTCCAGATAATAAAACGGCGCTATTATCCTGTCAAACGAAAACTGCTGCGTACAAACGCATTTTTCCTGACCGCACATCGGGCATATGTCATCTTGTATAAACGGGAGCGATTCAGCGCATTTTTTCGCAGCAATTTCCGTACAAACCGATTATTTTGTCGCAGAAAACGCATTTATTCGGGAACAATGCGTACAATGCAAGCTCCGACAATGTTTTTAACAGACTACCCATCAGAAAACAATCCCATTTTGAAGATAATATTTAAGTCCGGTATACCTCAGAGTTTTAATATTGTTGTCTACCATATATTTCAGCCTGCTTTTAGAACCCACAAGCACGAGGATTTTTTTTGCGCGCGTAACGGCGGTGTACAAAAGATTTCGGTAATACAGCTTATCGTACCCGCCAATAACAGGCATTACGACCGCGGGAAACTCGCTTCCCTGGCTTTTGTGTACGGTTATGGCGTAAGCGTGCTCCAATTCCGAAAGCATGTCCTGCGAATAAACGGCGATTTTATCGTCGTACGCGATTTTCAATGTGCCTTCGGATTTATCGATAAACGCGATCTTGCCGATGTCGCCGTTGAACACTCCCAACCCCTGCTCGCCTTGACGGCTCCAGCTTATGTCGTAGTTGTTTTTTATCTGCATGACCTTATCGCCCTCGCGAAAAATCTGCGCGCCTCGCTTAATTTCCCTTTTACTTTTATCGGCGGGATTGAGCACTTCCTGAAGATATGAATTAAGCTCGGCTGTTCCCGCCTTTCCCTTTCTTCCCGGGCAAAGCACCTGAATATCCTCGCTCGGATTGAAACCGTAGGTTTTAGGCAGCCTTTTAGCGCACAGCTCAACAACCGTCTGTGCCGCCATGTCTATATCGTTTCTTACAACAAAGAAAAAGTCGCCGTCCGAGCCGTTGACGTCAGGCATTTCGCCTTTGACAATACTGTGCGCCCCGGTTACAATAGCGCTTTTTGCCGCCTGACGAAATATCTCTTTAAGCGCAACAGTCGGAACAACGTCGGCCTCAATCAAATCCTTGAGTACATTACCGGCTCCGACCGAAGGAAGCTGATCCGAATCCCCAACCATGATAAGCTTGCTCTTTATCGGAAGAGCGCGCAAAAGCGAATCAAAAAGCAAAGTGTCCATCATCGACATTTCGTCAATAACCAGCACGTCGCAGTCGAGCGGGTTTTCCTCATTGTGAACAAATTCCAGCCTGCTGGAATCATCGTACTTGACCTCCAGCAACCGATGAACCGTTTTGGCTTCTCTGCCCGTGACCTCCGATATCCGCTTTGCCGCCCTGCCGGTGGGAGCCGCGATAAGAACTTTCATACCTTTGTCCTCAAACAGGCTTATAACCGCGTTCAACGTGGTCGTTTTTCCGGTTCCCGGACCTCCTGTTAAAATCAGCGCGTTGTTTTCAAGCGCCATGGCGATCGCCTTTCGCTGTAATCCCGCATACTCTATTCCGCCTGATTTTTCAAAACGGTCGATTATCGCGGCCGCTTTTTCATCCTCTTTGGGTTCAGCGCCGACCAACAGCATTATACGTGAAGTTATGTAGCTTTCGGCACTGAGCATAGCGGGCAGATAAACGTACGTCTTTGGCCGGTCGACTCCGCACAGCACGTTTTCGTTTATCATCTCCTGCGCCGTTTCGGAAATATCCGAAATATCGATCTGCAATAAATTCTGCGCAGCCACAGTAAGCTTTTCAAACGGAAGACAGGTGTGCCCGTTAGAAAGGTTTTTGGTTAAGACATATTTAAGTCCCGCTCTTATCCTGTTTTTATCGTCCGCAGTTATACCGAGCTTCCCGGCGATATCGTCCGCCGCGGCAAAATTTATTCTGAACTCCTCGCAGCAAAGAGCATACGGATTTTCTTTTATAATGTCAACCGCGAGGCTGCCCCATTTTTTCCACACCTTTATCGACTGATTGACAGACACTCCGTATTCGGATAAAAACAGCATAACGCTCCGCACGCCGAAAAGCTGTTTGTATTCGTTTCCTATCTCCTCCGCTTTTTTTTGCGTTATACCGCGGACAGCCGCGAGCCGCAAAGGATCATTCTCGATAATGCTGAGCGTATCCGTACCGAACATATCCACAATCTTTTTTGCTGTCGCCGGACCGATCCCGCGAATCGCACCGGATGAAAGATATTTACATATCGCGCTTTGTGTCGCAGGGAGCCTGCGCTCATGCATCGACGCTTTGAACTGATAGCCGTAGGTCGGATGAGTCGTGTAATTTCCCGTCAGTACAAGCTCTTCGCCCTCTTCTATTCCGGCAAACTCCCCCACCGAAACAATAAGCTCGCCCGAACAGTCAAGCTCAAGCACGGTAAAGCCTGTGTCCTCATTTTTATAAATTATATGCTCAACCGTACCCGTGAGCTTTAACAATAGTTCATCCTGCATTTTAGTATTCCTTGTTTAAGGCTATGTAAGCCAAATATCATTATAAGTATAAAATATTTTCCATGCAATTGCAAATAACAATTATAAACGTCGGTTTTTGTTAAAAATCAATTAAACACATATAGCTGGTTCGGAAAACTGTCTTTTTTTATCACGCTCACAAAGTCGTATTCTTCCAGTATTCTGTCGCATATTCCCGCGGTCTGCGCGTCCATACCGCAGTCAACTATAATGATATGCAGGCTTTTCACCGCGCCGTTCCACTGATATTTTTTTATCGTTTCACGAACGACAAACTCCAGCGATTCATCGCATCCTGACGACTCGAAAAAATAATATACTCGCGGATTTCTTCCCTCGGCTTTAATGGAATATTTGGCGCTGTTAAGAATATCTATTATCCCCAAAGTTGCGACGATAAGCAAAACAGCGCCCCAAAAGTATACCATACTAACACCTCCGTATTTGTACTCCATTATATGAAGCGCAGAATCAAGGCGTTACTGCCAAAAGCAAAACGCTATATGAAATAAGCCACAGAATACATCCTTTAAAAATGATATTCAACTTTAAAATATGCGTCTGTTTAAAAAGCGCGGCAAAGGGCGGCTTCATGTAAGTAAGAGCAGCCCATAAATTTGTTGATTTTGCGCAGAACCTCGTTAAAAATGCTCGCAATCCGTCAGGATTACTGTGCATTTTGCCTTGTTCTGCATCCAACCCCTCTGAATTTATGGGTGCAAAGCAGTTTTGCAAAATCGGAAATTTTGCCTTTCAAAACCCACTCTTTTTTACATGAATCCGCCCGAATCCGCGCCTTATGATTGATCTATTATTTTATTGCGTTGAGCAGATCGTTTATCCTGTCGGTTTTTTCCCATGCAACGCCAAGCTCTTCCCTGCCCATGTGTCCGTATGCGGCAAGCTGCCTGTAAATCGGCTTTCTCAATGAAAGGCTGCGGATTATCGCGTTTGGACGCAAATCAAATACCTTTTTGACAGCCTCGGAAATTCTTTCATCCGAAACGCTTCCTGTTGAAAACGTATCGACCATGACCGAAACGGGATGAGCTACGCCGATGGCATATGCAAGCTCTACCTCGCATTTGGACGCGATTCCCGCAGCGACGATATTTTTGGCTATATGCCGGGCTGCATACGCAGCCGAGCGGTCTACCTTAGTCGGGTCTTTTCCGGAAAAGCATCCGCCGCCGTGACGGGAATATCCGCCGTACGTATCGACGATTATCTTTCTTCCTGTGAGTCCGCTGTCGCCGCACGGTCCGCCGATGACAAATCTTCCGGTCGGATTGATGAAGTATTTGGTATTTTCATCTATAAGACTTTTTGGAATAGTGCTTAATATAACCTTTTCCTTGATATCGTTTCTCAAAGTTTCAAGGCTTACGTCCTCGCTGTGCTGCGATGAAACAACGACCGTATCCACCCTGAACGGCTTGCCGTCTTTATATTCAATCGTAACCTGAGTTTTTCCGTCCGGGCGCAGATAATCTAGCTCGCCGCTTTTTCTCACCGCGGCAAGACGTTTTGCGAGCCTGTGAGACAGAGCTATCGGCATCGGCATGAGCTCCGGGGTTTCATCGCACGCATAACCGAACATCATGCCCTGATCGCCGGTGCCGGTGCTGTCAAGCGCGTTATCGGAGCCTGTCTTTGCTTCTAAAGCCTTGTCAACTCCCATGGCGATATCGCTCGACTGCTCGTCTATCGTGGTTAAAACGGCGCAGGAATCACCGTCGAAGCCGCAGTCTTGCGTATAACCGATATCGGAAATTACCGAACGGGCAATTTTTTCAATATCAACGCTTGCGTTTGTGGAAATTTCCCCCATTATCATTACCATTCCCGTCGTTGCAATGGTTTCGCACGCAACGCGGGACTCGGAATCCTGCTTTAAAAGCTCGTCCAAAACCGCATCGGATATCTGGTCGCAAATTTTATCGGGATGGCCTTCAGTGACCGATTCCGAAGTAAACAAATAATCAGACATAAAAACATCTCCTTAAAAAACAAAAAACGCTCAGAAAACTGAGCGAAACTAACTGAATGTTCCCCTCATCTGCCGGATAAACCGCAGGAATTGGCACCACGTATCAACAGGTTGCCGGGCTTCGCAGGACCTGATTCCTCCACCACTCTTGATAAGGTTTAACAATATTATAGTTATTATGTCTATGTTTGTCAATACCAACATGATCCCGATAGGAATAAAATGTATAAAACGAATCATTTTTCGCATAAAGGCGGCAAAAGCCACGAAAATCGCCTGCATATCCGCGGTTTACCGAAAATTTTTTGGGAAATTTTACCGTAAAAAGGCATTTTCTTCCTTACAAGATTAAGTCTGTTCTGATTATTTTTTTCATTTGGGGCAAAACTAAGAAAAGAAACACACGGGAGGTGAGAAAAATGAAATGTGATAATGCGAACACAAGCATAAAATGTACTGTTGATCAATGCACACATCACTGCGGCGACAAAGACTACTGTTCACTCGACTGCATTACTGTAGGAACGCATGAAACCAATCCCACCGTTGTTCAGTGCACCGATTGTATGTCGTTTGAAAAAAAATAAGCGCGCTTATAATCCTCAGTTAAGAGCTGTACTTTGAGTTCTTTCGGTTCGCAAAGCGGACTTTGCGCCGTAGCCCGGCGCGAAAAGGAAAGCTCGTAATAACGATTGAAACAGAAAAAATTTACACCGTTATTACCCCGCTTATTCAAACGAAGCCTACAACCGCTAAGACCGCGCCTGTTCGCCAAACGGCGGGCGGACGCGGTCTGTTTATTTTTAATCCGTTATAATAAATTATTTTACTGCGCCAAATGCAGAATAAACCTGTCAATTTAGCTAAATCTAATTATACAAAAACTTATATTGGAGGAAACATTATGTTTCAAAAAATAATATCTGTATTCCTTGTCGCGGCGATTTTCAGCTGCTTGTTCACGGGATGCAGCGGTTCTTCCTCAAGCGGCGACGCTTCATCGGACGACGTTTACTTTTTGAATTTTAAGCCCGAAAGCGCAAAAGCATATGAAGAACTGGCAAAAAAATATGAAAGCGAAACAGGCAAAAAGGTAAAGGTAGTCACCGCGGCGAGCGGTAAATACGAGGAAACCCTTCAATCAGAGATAGCCAAATCGGATGCTCCAACCATATTTCAGATAAACGGTCCTGTTGGTTATTCCTCGTGGAAGGACTATTGCGCAGACATAAAAGACTCTAAAATTTACAGCTATTTAGTCGATAAGGATATGGCTATAACCTCAAACGGCGGCGTTTACGGCATACCGTATGTCGTCGAGGGATACGGCATAATATACAACAACGCTGTCATGAAAAAATATTTCGCGCTCAGCGATAAAGCGGTGGATTTTGATTCGGCAGATGACATCAATAATTTTGAAA
Source organism: uncultured Oscillospiraceae bacterium (assembly GCA_964536085.1). Lineage (GTDB taxonomy): Bacteria > Bacillota > Clostridia > Oscillospirales > Ruminococcaceae > CAZHWR01. Next base: position 2,850 of record CAZHWR010000035.1, on the reverse strand, counting down.
AGCTCAAGACAGTCGTAGAGGATATGCAAAAGCACAAGGATGAGTTAGGTATTCAGGGCGTGTTTTCCTCTACCTCTCTCAAATCAGGCGAAGACTGGAGATGGCACACGCATCTTGCCAACGTTCCGCTTTTCTACGAATTTTCTGAAATTGCAGAAGAAGGCGTAGACACTATTACAACAGGTCTCGGTGCAAGTGAAATATCCTTTAAATACGAAAACAACTTCAAAAATCTTTTTGATCTTTACACAAGCAACTCCGTCACCGAAAAAACGCTTCTTGGCAGCAAGAGTGTAGATGATTCGATGGCGGAATTTGCACTGGGCCAGTCAGCGATGGTTCAAAACGGCAACTGGGCGTGGAACCAGATAAGCGAAGTAAACGGAAATGTTGTTAACGAGGACGACGTTAAATACCTGCCAATATACACAGGCATGAGCGAAGACGAAAAACAGGGGCTTTGCATAGGGACCGAAAACTATCTTGCCATCAATTCCAAAGTGAGCGAGGAAAAGCAAAAAGCGTCGTTGGAATTTCTTGATTGGTTGTTTTCAAGCGACACGGGTAAAAAATACGTTATAGACGACCTCGGCTTTATTCCGCCGTTCAACACGTTTAACGACGACGAACAGCCTGATGATCCGCTTGCAAAAGAGGTCGTTCGCTGGATGAACAAGGACAACATCAAATCTGTCGCATGGACATTTGCATCCTTCCCAAGCCAAACGTTTAAAGACAATTTCGGCGCGGCGCTTTTAAAATATGCGCAGGGCAACTCCGCCTGGGAGTATGTTAAATCCACGGTAATAAACGACTGGAAATCTGAAAAAGCAGCGGTAAGCGAATAATCTTTAAAGGAGAGCGGTCTTTTGGAAAAAACATTAAAAAAGTACTTCCCCATTTTTGCGCTTCCGACTCTTGCCGCGTTTTTAATAGCCTTTCTGATACCGTTTATTATGGGCTCGGTTCTATCTTTCACCAGATTTAACACTGTAACAGACGCTGAATTTGTAGGAATTGAAAATTATGTTAAAGCCTTTACAAACGCCGACTTTTTGAACGCGCTTTGGTTTACGGTGAAATTCGCAGTAATATCAGTTCTGACGGTCAATATCGCAGCGTTTACGCTGGCGCTTTTACTGACCCGGAAGCTTCCCGCCACAAATCTGTTCAGGACTGTTTTCTTCATGCCCAATCTTATCGGAGGCATTGTTCTGGGATATATTTGGCAGCTTATTATAAACGGCGTTTTAACCACATTTTTGGGGGTCGATCTGACTTTTAAATCTGAATACGGCTTTTGGGGACTCATTATCCTCATGAATTGGCAGATGATAGGTTATATGATGATAATTTATATTGCCGGAATACAGAATATTCCCACCGAGCTAATGGAGGCTGCGAAAATCGACGGCGCAGGACCTTTTAAAACGCTTTTCAACGTAACCGTTCCGATGGTAATGCCTTCGGTTACTATCTGCCTGTTTTTGACTATATCCAACTCGTTCAAGCTGTTCGACCAAAACCTTGCGCTTACAGCAGGGGCACCCGGCAGAGAAACGGCTATGCTGGCTTTGGATATTTATACAACATTCTACAACCGCATAGGCTATAAAGGCGTAGGTCAGGCAAAAGCGGTAATATTCTTTATCATCGTCGCGGCGATAGCGCTTACACAGCTTGTAATAACCCGCCGCAGGGAGGTTGAAAGCTGATGGAAGCTGAAAAGCAAAGCAGAACGTCAAAAATAATTATGCTTACGGTTTTGACAGTTTTGGCTGTTATGTTTATTCTGCCGATTATAATTGTTTTGATGAACTCGTTCAAGGGTCGGTTTTATATTAAAACCACCCCTTTCACTCTGCCGGATCCCGCAACGTTTTCAGGTGTTGAAAACTACACAAACGGAATTGAACAGACAGGCTTTATAAACGCATTTTTCCTTTCCGTTTTTATAACGGTATTTTCGGTAGCGGTCATAGTGCTTTTCACATCTATGACGGCATGGTATATTGTACGCGTTAAATCAAAATTCACTTCGGCGCTTTATTATCTGTTTGTATTTTCGATGATAGTGCCGTTCCAGATGGTCATGTTCACAATGTCGTATATCGCAAACCGAATGAATCTCGACAATCCGTTTGGCATTATCGTGATATACTTGGGCTTCGGATCGGGACTTTCTGTATTCATGTTCAGCGGATTTGTTAAAACCGTACCGCTAGAAATCGAAGAAGCCGCCACTATAGACGGCTGCAATCCGATACAAATTTTCTTCCTGGTTGTACTCCCCATTTTAAAGCCGACTGCGATAACAGTGGCGATATTAAACGCCATGTGGATATGGAACGACTATCTTCTTCCGCTCTTGGTTATAGGCTCTGATTACAGAACTATTCCGATTGCTATACAATATTTACAGGGCGGATACGGATCTATCGACATGGGAGCAATGATGGCTATGCTCGTTTTGGCGATTATTCCTATAATAATCTTCTATCTTTCCTGTCAGAAATATATCATTAAAGGAGTTGCTGCAGGAGCTGTAAAGGGATAAAACTTTACAATAATATCTATGTGTTGATAATCAATCTTCTGCTGTCTTCTCTGGAATAAACATTATTGAACAAAAACAGCCTCCTTTCGGGAGGCTGTTTTTAGCTTTTAATTATACAAGCGTTTGACTATTTCTTAAGAGTCGCTACGCCTTTTTTGTTGGTCTTATAAGTTTTCTTTCCAACCTTGATGGATTTCTTGTTCTTCTGTACTACGCCCGATTTGTTTACAACATAGGACTTCTTGCCTATCTTTACAAGCTGGTTCTTTTTCGCTGTCTTTACTACGCCTTTG
>CAZHWR010000034.1:0-19461 GCA_964536085.1 uncultured Oscillospiraceae bacterium | reverse complement strand
CGCGCAGACTTCGATATCTGAGCTTTGTGCTCCCGAGCTTAGCTGTTTTACTTTTTTCCCTTTTTTTAAATCAACTTTTTTGTATAAAACAGTCAAGGCTTATAAGTTTTAATAAAAATCAAATAATCAGCTTGTTAATAATAACAGGGTGACGCTTTCAGTATAAAATTCCTGAATTCAACAAAATAGGGAACCCAAAAATTGGGTCCCCTATTTTTATCGACTCCAGTATTTTCTGTCAAGGCTGCGGTACTGCACCGCCTGAGCAATATGACCCGACCCGATTTTTTCACAGTCGTCCATATCCGCAATCGTTCTTGCCACCTTTAATATCCTGTCGTACGCGCGAGCCGACAGTCCCATTTTATCAAACGCATTCTGCAATAGCTTTTTAGCGTCGTCGGTCATTTCACATACCTTGTTCAGCATCGAAGGAGGGATCTGCGCGTTGTTTTTTATATCCGTTCCCCTGTAACGTTCGTTTTGCAGCTCGCGCGCTTTATCCACACGAATTTTGATCTGCGCCGAGCTTTCGGATCTTTTATCGGACGAAAGCTGTTCAAAATCAACGGGCATTGCGTCGATATGCAGATCCAGTCTGTCTAAAAGCGGACCGGAAACCCGCTGAAGGTATCTTGTAACCTGATTTTCCGTGCAGGTGCATTTGCGTGTGGGATGCCCCATATACCCGCATTTGCAGGGATTCATCGCGGCGATGAGCATAAACGAGCACGGATATGTAAACGTTGCGCCGACGCGCGAAATCGTAACCTGATTGTCCTCCATCGGCTGCCGCAGTACCTCCAGCGCATCCCGGCGAAACTCCGGGAGCTCGTCCAGAAACAAAACGCCGTTGTGGGCAAGCGATATCTCGCCCGGCGACACAGAAGTCGTTCCGCCACCCGCAAGCCCCGCCACTGAGACCGTGTGGTGCGGCGATCTGAACGGGCGCACCGTTATAAGCGCGCCGAATGAATCCAAAAGCCCCGCTATCGAATGTATCTTCGTGGTTTCAAGGGATTCTTCAAACGTCATTTCCGGAAGAATCGACGGTATGCGCTTTGCAAGCATGCTCTTTCCCGCGCCCGGACTTCCTATAAGCAGCGCGTTGTGTCCGCCGCAGGCGGCGATTTCAAGCGCGCGTCGGGCGTTTTCCTGACCTTTTACGTCGCAGAAATCGGGTTGTTTAACATCCTGAGCCTTAACCGCTTTTTTAGAAGTGCAGGGCGTGAGCTCACAAGCCCCCGAAAGAAAATCCACAAGCTGCGTTACCCTTTCGATTCCGTAAACCGAAATATTCCCTGCTATCGCTCCCTCCTGCGCGTTCTTGTATGGCACAAAAACATGCTCAAAGCCGTCCTCCTTTGCCTGAATCACCATAGGCAGAACGCCCGTCACAGGGCGCACCTCTCCCGTCAGCGAAAGCTCGCCTATAAACGCGCATTTGTCAAAATTACCTTTTATCTGCCCGCTTGCGAGCAAAAGCGCCATAAAGATCGGAAGATCGTAAATCGGTCCTGACTTTTTTCTGTCCGCAGGCGCCAAATTAATCGTTATCCTACAGGACGGAAATTCATATCCGCAGTTTTTAAACGCGCTTCGGACTCTATCGCGGCTTTCTTTTATCGCCGCGTCGGGTAATCCGACAATTTCAAACGACGGTATCCCCTTTGCCGTGTCCGTCTCGACCTCTACAGTGAATGCGTCCATTCCCGAAAGGCCGAAGCTGTGAAGCTTTGAAAACATAGCTGTACTCCCCCTGATGAGCATGATATGAACTGCGGCTGTGCGATTATACACACGCCGTTAAAATACCGTTTACGCTGCGGCTATTTGACAACCTTGATCTTTTGCCTTATTACCAAGTCCTTATTGGTTCTGCTGACAGCCTTGATATACGCGATACCCGTTTTCAGTGCGGAAATTTTACCTTTCTTTGAAATTTTAAGCACCTTTTTGTTTGACGAGTTCAATTTGAACTTGCTTATTGCGAGCTTGGCCGGTATAAAGTTGTCGGACGAATCATAAGCAATCAGTTTGACCGTTTGGCTTTTTCCGACCCGTATCTGTTTGAACTTTGTGCGGCTGTTCCGCCACACATTTGAAGATTTTGTAAAAATCAGTTTTGTTTCGCTTTTCTTAACCTTGACCGAGGTTAAAAACACGCTTTTGCCGGTCGATTTTTTACTCGCGCCGTAATCACCGCCGCCGAACATCTGCACCCAGTACAGCACGCCGTTGATCTTTGCGCACGCAACGCCGATATGGGTAAAATTGTTGTCCAGGATATTTTCCCTGTGCCCCGTGGAGTTCATCCAGCCGTTCATAGCAACTGCGGCGCTCGTGCTCCCTGCGGCGATATTTTCCCCGCTTGTCGGGAATCGTTTTATTACAGCCTCATCGTTTACGGTATAGCAAAGTGTGCCGTCCGGGCGGGTGTGCGAAAATTTGACTGCTATTTCCGCCACGCGCCTCATAGCGGCTTTTTCAAGAGTCGAATCCCAAAGCAGCTTTGAATATCCCCGGTCGGTCCGCTCTTTATTTACAAGAGTTAAAACCTTGGCAGCCATCGACCGTTTATACTGCCCTGTGACCTTTACAGTCGCGGTTTGCTCCGCCGCAGAGGCGCCGACACACATAAGCGAACAAGCCACGACTGCCGCCAATAATATCGAAACAAGCTTTTTCATACCATTACCCCTTTGAAATACAATCAATATAATTAAAATCGGAGCAACGCTCCGTCAAGCTCGCTTTAAACGGAGCTTGCGAACGATTGCAGCCGACGCTGAGGAGCTAACGCTCCTCAGCGCTTCAGCGGGAGATTATCACTGCCGCTGAAATTCTGAAGTGCTTCCCACCCGCAGCCTTTCAGGCGGGGAACATCGACGGACAGGTTATCTGTGGAATTATCTTGCAGATAATTCCAATATCGCTTTAATCTGCGATTCTCAGCGCCGGAAAACCATGCGCGTAAATTTTGTTTTGCTTTGCCTTTTTGAAAGCTTTGTTACATACTTTTAAGTCATTATACTACATTTACCGCAATTTGTAAAAGCCCAATTTCTGTTCTGTAAAGAATATTGGCTTTCCCCCCATACAGCATAAACAATAAGTACAAAAAATCCGCTGTACGACTACAGCGGATTTTCCAAACAATATTTTTTACTATACCAATTCGATGATTGCCATTTCCGCAGCGTCTCCGCGGCGGGGACCGATTTTGACAATTCGGGTATATCCGCCGTTTACATCAGCGTATTTTGGTGATATTTCATCAAAGAGCTTTTTAACAACCGACTCTTTCGTGATGTAAGAAAGCGCCTGACGCTTGCAGTGCAAGGTCGGATTTTTCCCGAGAGTAATCATCTTCTCAGTCATGGCGCGAACTTCCTTGGCCCTTGAAACTGTTGTTTCGATTTTGCCCGTTTCCAAAAGATATGTTACCATACCTCTGAGCATAGCCTTTCTGCTGTCCGAAGCTCTGCCTAATTTTCTGCTTCCTGGCATTAATATTCACTCCCTACTATAGGTGTTGTATTTTGTTTCAATAAGGGGCGGCGCCCCGTCATTTGGCAAGCGGCAGGGACGTTAGCCCCTTAATATTACGGAGATAATAAATATCACGGCCGCAACACAGATATGATACCTATTATAAAGCGGCAACATGACCCGCAGGTTATATCTCGGAATCCTCCGAGCTGAGCTTAAAGCCCAACGCTTCCAGCTTCTGGACAACCTCTTCCAGTGACTTTCTTCCGAGATTTCTGACTTTCATCATTTCTTCCTCGGACTTGCTGATTAAATCTTCAACCGTATTGATGCCCGCGCGCTTTAAGCAGTTAAACGAGCGCACAGACAGGTCAAGTTCCTCAATAGTCATCTCAAGGACTTTTTCTTTTCCCTTATCGTCTTTTTCTACCATAATCTCAGTGGCAAATGCCTCTTCAGACAAATCGACGAACAAATTGAGATGCTCGTTGAGAACCTTGGCTCCGAGCGAAACGGCCTCTTTAGCGGAAATAGTGCCGTCCGTCCACACCTCTAAAGTGAGCTTGTCATAATCGGTGATCTGACCGACACGGGTATTCTCGACCGAATAGTTAACCTTCAAAACGGGCGTGTAGATACTGTCAACAGGAATAGCGCCGACTATGCCCTGAACGCTTGCCTTGTTGCGCTCTGCGGGAACATATCCTCGACCTCTGTCAATTACGATTTCCATATAAAGCTTTGCGTCTTTGTCAAGAGTTGCGATATGCATTCCGGGATCGAGAATTTCAACCTCGGAGTCGGTTTTTATATCCCCGGCTGTGATTTCACCCTCGCCGTCCGCTTCTATCAAAACGGTTTTAGGCGACTCGCCGTGAATTTTTGCAATAAGACCTTTGATGTTTAAAACAATCTCCGTAACATCCTCTTTAACGCCCGGCACGGTTGAGAATTCGTGCTGCACACCGTCGATTTTAATCGACGTAGCGGCAACACCGGGAAGCGAGGAGAGCAGCACACGTCTAAGCGAATTACCAAGAGTTATGCCGTAGCCGCGCTCGAGCGGCTCTAAAACAAATCTTCCGTAGGTTCCGTCCGATTTAATCTCTGCCGTCTCAATTTTTGGCTTTTCAATTTCTATCATTTGTAAACCCTCCCACTGGTGGTTTTAAGCAAATTTTCACTTTCCCCGTCCTAAATAATGCGCTATGCATTATTTTGAATACAACTCGACTATCAGATTCTCTTCAACGTCGAGATCAACTTCATCACGGTTAGGCAAGCGAAGAATTTTGGCGTCAAGTGCGTCTTTATTTACTTCAAGCCACATAGGAACCGGGCGTGCGCCGCAGGTTTCAACGATCGCTTTGATTTTTTCGCTTGAGCGGCTGCCTTCGGAAACCGCAACAACATCGCCCTCTCTTACGAGATAAGAAGGAACGTTCACCTTTTTACCGTTTACAGTGTAGTGATTGTGGACGCAAAGCTGTCTTGCTTCCGCGCGGGAGCTTGCAAATCCGGCTCTGTAAACCACATTGTCCAAACGGCTCTCAAGGATTCTGAGCAGGTTTTCACCTGCAGCTCCCTGCTTGCGTTCGGCCATATCAAAATATTTGGAGAACTGACTCTCCAAAACGCCGTAGTAACGTCTTGCTTTCTGTTTTGCTCTTAACTGAATACCGTATTCAGATACTTTTTTGCGGCTTTGACCATGCTGACCGGGAGCGTATCCGCGGCGGGCTATCGAGCATTTGTCCGAATAGCATCTTTCGCCTTTTAAGAACAGCTTCTGGCCTTCGCGGCGGCAAAGTCTGCAAACAGCACCGGTATATCTTGCCATATTGAGTTACACCTCCTGTTTTGGTAACGATTAAACTCTTCTTCTTTTGGGCGGGCGGCAGCCGTTGTGAGGGATCGGAGTAACGTCTCTGATCAAAGAAACCTCAAGCCCTGCCGACTGAAGCGCACGGATAGCCGCTTCGCGTCCTGATCCCGGGCCCTTAACAAATACTTCAACGGATTTAAGTCCGTGCTCCATAGCTGCCTTTGCAGCGGTTTCAGCAGCGGTCTGCGCTGCAAACGGAGTGGATTTTTTCGAGCCTCTGAAACCAAGTCCGCCTGCGCTTGCCCAGGAAATAGCGTTGCCCTGAACGTCCGTTATCGTTACGATAGTGTTATTGAAGGTGGACTGGATATGCACCGCTCCGCGTTCGATATTCTTGCGTTCGCGGCGTCTGCGTACTGTGGTTTTTTTAGTTGCTTTAGCCATTTTTCAATCCTCCTTACTTCTTCTTGTTCGCTATCGTCTTTTTGGGACCCTTGCGAGTGCGTGCGTTGTTTTTGGTATTCTGACCTCTTACAGGCAGACCCTTTCTGTGACGTACGCCGCGATAGCAGCCGATTTCAATGAGTCTTTTGATGTTTAAAGCGGTCTCTCTGCGAAGGTCGCCTTCAACATTATAGTTTTTGTCGATATAATCGCGCAGTTTTGATACCTCGTCCTCAGTGAGATCCTTGATTCTTGTATCAGGGCTCACACCCGTTGCGGCGAGGATCTGAGCGGCGCTTTCGCGGCCTATACCGTAAATATAGGTAAGACCTATCTCCGCTCTTTTTTCTTTCGGTAAGTCAACACCAGCTATACGAGCCATTCTTTAAGTTGCACCTCCAGTGCTAAGTGCCAGCCCTTATTCCCTTTTCGGTTTACGAGTCTGACATCATGCAAATTATTATTCGTTCACAATTATCCCTGACGCTGTTTGTGCTTGGGGTTTGAGCAAATGACCATAACGCGGCCTTTGCGTTTGATAACCTTGCACTTTTCGCACATGGGTTTAACCGAAGGTCTTACTTTCATCTGAAAATACCTCCTTAAATGCGCGGGGTTCCCGCTTTAAAATTAATTACTCTATTTAGAGCGCCAGATAATGCGCCCCTTGGTCAAATCATACGGCGACATTTCGACCGTTACGTTATCTCCGGGCAGAATGCGGATAAAATTCATCCTAAGCTTGCCCGAAATGTGAGCCAGAATTTGATGCCCGTTAGGAAGTTCTACCTTGAACATCGCGTTAGGCAGTGCGTCAACGACCTTGCCCTCAATTTCGATTACGTCATCTTTTGCCAAGCTGTTTACCTCCCGTTCAAATCGGATAACGGCGGAGAGCCGCCATAGTTATAAGGCCACAAAGCGCGCCTTATTTTTTTGTTGGTTTCAAGCTGTGCGGCAGTCAAAACAACGTTTGTCGCCGCAAGATGCTTCAAATTCTTCTTTTTGGGTTTTTCAAGCGTTCTGAGCTTGCCGTCCGCTATCATGGCAAATCCGTTTTCAAGCGAAAGAGCAACGTAAAAGCTTCCGCCGTCGTGACCTGCCGTTGATTTAACGACCGTTCCGCGTACAAGCGCCATGGCGATTCCTCCCTATGCTTTAGTGAGGATCTCGGCGCCGTCGGCCGTTATCGCGATAGTGTTTTCAAAATGTGCGGACAGCGAGCCGCTGACGGTCTTCACCGTCCAACCGTCCGAAAGTGTTTTGACATCCTCACCGACTAAATTAATCATCGGCTCAATCGCGATAGTCATGCCCTCGGCAAGGCGCACGCCTCTTCCCGCCGACCCGAAATTCGGAACCTCAGGCGCTTCGTGCAGTTCTCTGCCGACGCCGTGACCGACATATTTTTTTACTATGCCGTAGCCGTATGGTTCTACATACGCCTGGACCGCGTGGGATACGTCGCCCAGCCTCGCGCCGGGCTTAGCGGCTTCAATCGCCGCATGCAAGCTCTCCTCGGTTATCTTTAAAAGCTGTTTTGCCTCTTCGGAAACTTCGCCCACCGCAAAGGTATACGCATTGTCGCCGTGATAGCCGTTGTAAAACGCGCCAACGTCTACGCTGACTATATCTCCCTCGCGGATTATTTTCTTAGGCGACGGTATTCCGTGGATAACCTCGTCGTTTATTGAAATGCAGGCGCATCCGGGAAATCCGCCGTATCCCAAAAAGCTCGGACGCGCGCCCTTAGAAACAATGTAGCGGTGCATAATGTCGTCAAGCTCTTTGGTCGACATACCAGGGCGGATAGCTTTTCCGGCGGCGACAAGCGCCCCCGCGGAAATCCTTCCCGCCTCTCGCATTGCCTGCAGTTCATGCTTTGTTTTAAGAACTATCATCTAAATTAAGCCTCCAAAGCATTTAAAGTAAGACGGCTGGTTTCGGAAACTTTCTCCTGCCCTTCGACCACTTTAAGCTTTCCTGACTTAGCATAATAGTCTTTTAAAGGCTCTGTCTGCTCATGATAAACAGCCAAACGCTCTTTTATGGTATCGGGATGGTCGTCCTTGCGCTGAACGGTATTGCCGCCGCACTTGTCGCACACTCCCTCAACCTCCGACCTTTTATAATCGATATGATACGAAGCTCCGCACGACTCGCAGACGCGCCTGCCTGAAAGACGACGCTGAATGTCTTCATCGGAAACCTCGATATCGACAACGCGGTCAATAGTAACGCCCATGGCGTCGAGCGCCACAGCCTGAGGCACCGTTCTCGGGAAGCCGTCGAGGATAAAGCCGTTTTTGCAGTCGTCCTTTGAAAGACGCTCCTTGATTATATCAATAACGACCTCATCGGGAACGAGCTTGCCCTCGTCCATATACGACTTTGCCTTTAAACCAAGCTCAGTACCGTTTTTAAGCGCCTCGCGGATGATGTTACCGGTGGATATTGCCGGGATTCCCAGCTTATCGCATATAACCTCCGCCTGCGTTCCTTTTCCCGCGCCGGGAGCTCCTAATAAAATTAAATTCATTGGTCAAGCCTCCAAGTTTATTCAAGAAATCCCTTGTGATGACGCATCATCATCTGAGATTCAAGCACTCTTACGGTTTCCTGTGCAACTCCTACTATAATGATTATAGAGGTTCCGCCCAGAGATATGTTTGTTCCGGTCAAGTTGCTGAAGATTATCGGGAATACCGCGATGACCGCCAGGAACAGCGCTCCGACCAGCGTTATTCTCGAGATGACCTTTCTGATAAACTCTGATGTGGGCTTGCCGGGACGGATTCCGGGGATAGCTCCGTTGTTCTTGCGAAGGTTGTTAGCAATTTCGATGGGGTTGTATTGAATTTCAACATAGAAGTAGTTGAACGCGATAATCAAAAGGAAATAAAGCGTTGCATATACCCAATGATCGTAATTAAATACAGACAGGAATTTGCCCCAGAATGTGCTTGCGTCAAGCTGTAAAAATGAATTGATTGTTCCGGGGATTGCAAGCAGCGACGAAGCGAATATGATAGGCATAACGCCGCTCATGCTGACCTTGACGGGGATACTGCTCGACTGACCGCCCATCATTTTGCGACCTACAACACGCTTAGCGTACTGAACGGGTATTCTGCGCTCTGCGTTATTCATGATTATGATTGCAATAACAATCGCAATGAACATGATAACAATAAGCGGTACCATAATGTAATAATTGGAATCCGCACTTCCCTGATTCCACAAATCCACAAGCGCTTCAACAGCCGCCATTGCGCGCGAGACGATACCTGCGAAAAGGATTATCGAAATACCGTTTCCTATTCCCTTTTCGTTTATCTGCTCGCCAAGCCACATGATGAGCGACGCACCCGCTGTGAACAGCAGGATTATCGATCCGGCATACAAATAGGTCAGAATCTTGGAAGAATTAGTTATCAAAATTCCCTGATTTTTCAAAAGCAGGTAATACATCAACGACTGCACCAAGGCAAGTCCTACCGTCACATAACGATTGATCTTGTTTATCTTTCGTCTGCCCTCTTCACCCTCTTTTGCAAGCCTTTCCAAAGGCGGAATGGCAACTGTCAAAAGCTGGACGATAATGGTCGCTGTAATATACGGCGTTATAGACAGCGCAAACAGAGTTGCGTTCGACAGCGCGCCGCCGGAAAGAGCGTCCCAATAGTTCAGCAGACTTCCGCTGTTGACGTCATTCTGAAAATAGTCCTTGAGTACTGAAATATCAAGAAACGGAACCGGAATGTTCGAGCCGATTCTGAAAATGACAATAATCATCAATGTATAAAGCAATTTTTTCCTGATTTCAGGAACTTTAAATGCATTTCTGAAAACATCAAACATGATTATTTCACCTCAGCCTTTCCGCCCGCTTTTTCAATTTTGAGCTTTGCAGACTCAGAGTAGGCGGTTACTTTTACATTGAGCTTACGGTTAAGCTCTCCGTTACCGAGAATCTTAATTCCGTCGAGAGTCTTTTTTATAAGTCCGCTTTCAACGAGCGCGGTTTCGTTTACAGTCGCGCCGTCGTCAAATTTGTTGAGTGCATCAACGTTTATTGTAGCATATTTTGTTCCGAAAATATTGTTGAAACCTCTTTTCGGTACACGGCGTGCCAAAGGCATCTGACCGCCTTCAAAGCCCGGCCTTACGCCGCCGCCCGAACGCGCCTTCTGACCTTTATGGCCTTTACCGGCCGTTTTGCCTGTTCCGGAGCCTGCACCTCGACCAATGCGCTTGGAAACTTTTGTTGAACCAACCGCCGGTGATAATTCGTGCAATTTCATTTGCTCGCACCTCCTTGTGTTAGTTCTTTGTAACCGTAATAAGATGTGAAATCTTTTTTATTTTTCCCTGTGTAGCAGCATTATCAGGTTGCTCGGTCGTGTCGCCGATTTTGCGGAGTCCCAAGGATTTAGCAGTGGCTATTTGATCCTTTTTAACGCCCGCAAAGCTTCTTACGAGTTTTACATTAACAGTAGCCATTTCGACGCTCCTCCTAACCTAAAATTTCTTCAACGCTTTTGCCTCTGATAGCTGCAACCTCAGCAGCGGATCTGATGGAAGCAAGACCGTTGATTGTTGCTCTTACAACGTTGCAGGGATTGTTCGACCGTAAGCATTTTGTACGGATGTCTTTAATTCCGGCAACTTCAACGACTGCACGAACAGGACCGCCGGCTATAACTCCGGTACCCTGAGGAGCCGGTTTGAGCAGAACTCTGCCCGCGCCGAATGCGCCTACTGTTTCGTGGGGGATCGTTGTTCCCTTAAGAGAAACCTTAACGAGGTTTTTCTTGGCGTCTTCAATACCCTTTCTTATAGCGTCGGGTACCTCGCTGCTTTTTCCGAGACCGAAGCCTACCAGACCGTTGCCGTCGCCAACGACAACCAAAGCCGCGAATTTCATTACGCGTCCGCCCTTAACCGTTTTTGATACGCGGTTAATCGAGACGACCTTTTCCTGTAAATCAAGTGCCGAAGCATCTATCCTTGCCAAATGAATACCTCCTCTTTAGAATTTGAGGCCGCATTCGCGGGCTCCTTCAGCCAATTCCAAAACTCTTCCGTGATAAATGTATCCGCTTCTGTCGAATACGACTTCCGAGATACCTTTTTCAACGGCCTTTTTGGCAATCGACTGACCTACCTTACGTGCAGCTTCCTTGTTTGCTCCCGAACCTTCGAAATCCTTTTCGAGCGTGGAAGCGGAAACTAAGGTAACGCCGTTTACGTCGTCAATAAGCTGAGCGTATATGTGTTTCGTGGAGCGGAATACATTCAGACGCGGACGAGCAGCCGTTCCCGAAATCTTCGAGCGTACTCTGCGATGCCTGCGTGCGCGAGCCTTTTGTTTATCAGGCTTTTTAAACATTGTCTGTCACTCCTTTAATTACTTCTTACCTTTACCGGCTTTACCTTCTTTGCGCTGAATATGTTCATCAACATATTTGATTCCTTTGCCCTTGTAAGGCTCCGGCGGACGTTTTTTACGTACTTCAGCTGCAAACTGACCAACCTTCTGTTTATCGGTTCCGGAAATCACGATTTTGTTCGGCTGAGGAACATCGATCTTGATTTCGTCTGTTTCCGACATCGTAACCTGATGGGAGTAACCGAGGTTCATAACAAGGTCTTTACCCTGTTTTGCGGCACGGTATCCTACTCCATTGATTTCAAGCTCTTTTGTAAAGCCCTGTGTTACGCCTTCCACCATATTTGCGATAATGGTGCGGGAAAGACCGTGTAAAGATTTGTTGAGCTTTGCGTCGTTCGGACGTGTTACCGTGATTTGATTGCCTTCAAGCTTAACGGTAAGCTCCGAGCGAATGTCTTTTTCGAGAGTTCCCTTGGGACCTTTTACGAAAACATGGTTTCCGTCGATTTTAACATCTACTCCTGCGGGTACTTCGATTGGCTTATTTCCGATACGAGACATAGTTTCGTTTCCTCCTTACCAAACGAATGCCAAAACCTCGCCGCCAACGTGCTCCTTGCGAGCGTCGCGGTCGGTTTTAACACCCTTAGAAGTTGATAAAATTGCGATTCCCAGACCCTTCATGACCTTGGGCATATCCTCACAGCTTGTGTAGATACGCAGTCCGGGCTTGGATACCTTGCGCAAACCGGTGATAACCGGAGTTTTGTTTTCGCCGTATTTCAATGTCATGCGAATAATTCCCTGTTTTCCGTCTTCAACGACCTGAAAACCTTTAACATATCCCTCGTCAACAAGAATCTGGGCGATCGCCTTTTTCATGTTGGACGCGGGAATGTCCACCGTGTCATGCTTTGCCGAATTAGCGTTACGAATTCTTGTAAGCATGTCGGCTATTGTATCGGTGATTTGCATTACCGTCTACCTCCTTTTCATGCTTACCAGCTTGCTTTTTTGACGCCGGGAATCTGACCCTTGTAGGCCAATTCTCTGAAGCAGATACGGCAAACGCCGTATTTTCTCAAATAAGCGTGCGGTCTTCCGCAGATTTTGCACCTGTTGTAAGAACGGGTGGAAAACTTAGGCGTGCGTTTTTGCTTTACAATCATTGATCTTTTAGCCATTTACTCTTTCCTCCCTCTTATTTCTCAAACGGAGCGCCCATGAGCGTTAAGAGCTCTTTGGCCTCTTCGTCGGTTTTCGCAGTCGTGACAAAGCTTATGTCCATGCCGCGTACCGCGTCGATCTTATCATACTCGATCTCAGGGAATATGAGCTGCTCTTTCAGACCCATAGAATAATTTCCGCGACCGTCGAAAGAGTTTGCGTTTATCCCTCTGAAGTCACGAACTCGCGGCAGAGCAACATTGAAAAGTCTGTCGACGAATTCGTACATTTTGTCGGCGCGAAGTGTTACCTTAACGCCTATTGCCATGCCCTCGCGAAGCTTAAAGTTAGCAACGGATTTTCTCGCCTTGCAGACGATCGGCTTCTGACCGGTGATAGCCGTGATATCAGTGATTATCGAATCGATAACCTTCTGATTCTCTCTGGCTTCTCCGCAGCCTACGTTTACAATGACCTTTTCAAGCTTCGGAATCTGCATGACACTTTTGTAGCCGAACTTTTTCATCAAAGCAGGAGCTACATCATTTTTATAAAAATCTTGTAATCTTGCCATGAAATCTTCTCCTCACTTAAAAAGCAGCGCCGCAGCGTTTGCAAACGCGGAGCTTTTTGCCATCTTCAATCTTTCTTCCTGTTCTTGTGGGCTTGTTGCATTTGGGGCAAACTACCATTACCTTGCACGCGTATATAGGAGCCTCGGCTTTTACAAGACCGCCCTGCTCGCCCATTTTGCGGGGCTTAACGTGCTTTGTAACGGTGTTCATTCCCTCGACGATAACCTTGCCTTCTTTAGGGCTTACTTCTAAAACCTTGCCGGTTTTAAAGTTTTTCTTATCGTCTTTGTATTTTTCGCTGTATTTACCTGTAAGCAATACTACCGTATCGCCGGTTTTAACGTGCATTTTACTCATCTTCCGGCACCTCCATTAAAGCACTTCGGGTGCAAGCGAGAGTATCTTCATGTAATCTCTTTCACGAAGCTCTCTTGCCACCGGGCCAAAAATACGAGTACCCCTCGGGGTTTTGTCATCTCTGATGATAACGGCTGCATTCTCGTCAAAGCGGATATAGGTTCCGTCTTGCCGACGAAGTCCTTTAGCCGAACGAACAATAACAGCTTTAACTACATCACCTTTTTTTACAACGCCGCCGGGTGTTGCTTTTTTAACGGAAGCTACCACAACGTCGCCGATATTAGCGTACCTTCTGCGGGAACCGCCCAACACTCTGATGCACATGAGTTCTTTTGCTCCGGTGTTGTCGGCCACCTTGAGGTAGGTTTGCATCTGTATCACAGTGCGTTCCTCCTTCTTAGAATAACGGCATTAAACCTATTATTTAGCTTTTTCGATTATTTCGGTAACTCTCCATCTTTTGTCCTTAGACAACGGACGGGTTTCCATGATCTGCACTTTATCGCCTATCGAGCACGCGTTGTTTTCATCGTGTGCTTTAAGCTTGATGGTGCGTTTGATGATCTTTTTGTAAAGGGGGTGTCTTACATTGTCCGCAATGGCAACAACAACCGTTTTGTCCATTTTATTGCTTACAACTTTACCTGTTCTTGTTTTTCTGAGATTTCTTTCACTCACAGCTTAATCCTCCCTTCGGTTACTGAGCCTGCTCTTGCTCTAACTGGCGCATAAACGTCTTAACGCGAGCAATGTCTTTTTTAACGGCTTTAATACGCGCAGGGTTTTCAAGCTGATTTATAGCGAGCTGGAATCTCAGGTTAAAAAGCTCCTCTTTGAGGTCTTTTTCTTTCTTTGTCAATTCTTCCATAGACAAACTGCGAAAGTCGTTAGATTTCATTATTGCTCACCACCCTGTTCTTCTTTTGTGACAAATTTGCATTTGATCGGTAGCTTGTGCATAGCAAGACGCATAGCCTCGCGGGCTGTCTCCTCCGAGACTCCGTCCATCTCAAACATTACTCTGCCCGGCTTAACTACTGCTACCCAGTATTCCGGAGCGCCCTTACCTTTACCCATTCGAGTTTCCAAAGGCTTTTTTGTAACGGGTTTATCCGGGAATATTTTGATCCATACCTGACCGCCACGCTTGATGTAACGGGTCATGGCGACACGAGCGGCCTCGATTTGGTTAGAAGTAATCCATGCGGGTTCTAACGCCATCAAGCCAAACTCGCCGTATGTTACGGTATTGCCGCGCGTGGCTTTGCCCTTCATGCGTCCTCTGTGAACGCGGCGGTATTTAACACGTTTTGGCAGCAGCATTACTTACTTCCTCCTTCTTTGCGAGGTCTTCTCTGACGGCGGGGCTGGGGCTTATCCTCGGGGGCTTTTTCACCCTTTAATACCTCGCCCTTGTATATCCACACCTTAACGCCCAAACGGCCGTAGGTTGTGTGTGCTTCAGCGAATCCGTAGTCGATGTCGGCTCTCAGTGTCTGAAGCGGGATAGTTCCTTCGTGATAGCTTTCGGCACGCGCGATTTCAGCACCGCCCAAACGGCCGGAAACGCGTGTTTTGATACCTTTAGCTCCAAGACGCATTGTTCTTTGAATGCTCTGCTTCATGGCGCGTCTGAACGATATACGGCGTTCAAGCTGTGAAGCGATGTTTTCAGCGACAAGCTGTGCGTTTAAGTCGGGCTGACGAACCTCGACGATGTTGATGGTTACGGTTTTGCCCAGCATAACTTCCAGCTGTGCGCGCAGTTTTTCAATTTCAGCTCCGCCCTTACCGATTACGAGACCGGGTTTAGCGCAGTGAATATGGATTCTCACCTTTAACGCGTCGCGCTCGATAACGATGCGCGCAACGCCTGCGGCATACAAATTCTTCTTGAGATATTTGCGAACGTTATAATCTTCAACGAGAGTATCGCCGAAAGTGTTGTCGTTTGCATACCAGCGGGAATCCCAATCTTTAATAACGCCCACTCTAAGACCGTGGGGGTTTACCTTCTGTCCCATGATTGACCTCCTCTTTCAGCTTATTCTTTTTCCTTGAGTACGAGGGTGATATGCGAAGTGCGTTTAAGGATGCGGTGAGCGCTTCCTTTAGCAGCGGGTCTGATTCTCTTCATAATCGGACCTGGGGACACAAAACACTCGGCAACATACAGATTGTCCTTATCCATATTGTGGTTGTTCTGAGCGTTTGCAACAGCCGATTTGAGCAGCTTCTGTAAAGGCTCGCATGCGGCTTTCGGTGTGTATTTGAGAATAGCCATTGCCATATCGGTGTCTTTCCCTCTGATTAGGTCAAGAACAATCTGAACCTTGCGAGGAGCGATTCTGACATGTCTTAAATAAGCTTTCGCTTCCATAAAAATCCTCCTTCAGGCCTATTTCGTTGTTTTAGCTCCGGCGTGACCTCTGTAGGTGCGGGTGGGAGCAAACTCACCCAGCTTGTGACCTACCATATCTTCGGTTACATATACCGGAACGTGCTTGCGTCCGTCGTGGACGGCGAATGTATGACCGACGAAATCGGGGAATATTGTTGAAGAACGGCTCCAAGTTTTTAAAACCTTCTTCTCTCCGGCTTCGTTCATCGCTTGTACTCTTTTAAGAAGGACCGGCTGTACATAAGGTCCTTTTTTAATACTTCTGCCCATAATTCATCTGCCTCCTTTCAGTACTACTTCGAATTCCTGCGTTTGACGATGAATTTGTCTGAACGGTTGTGCTTAGCGCGGGTTTTATATCCCAAAGCAGGTTTGCCCCAAGGGGTAACAGGTCCGGGACGTCCAACGGGCGATTTGCCCTCACCGCCGCCGTGCGGGTGGTCGCAGGGGTTCATAACGCTTCCGCGAACCTGCGGGCGCCAGCCCATGTGGCGTTTTCTTCCCGCCTTGCCGAGGCTTACGTTTTCGTGGTCGATGTTTCCGATCTGACCTATCGTAGCCATGCAGTTTGCGGGGACGTTTCTAAGCTCGCCGGAGGGCAGACGGATAAGAGCGTAAGCTCCTTCTTTTGCCATAAGCTGAGCCATGTTTCCGGCTGCGCGTACAAGCTGTGCGCCCTTGCCGGGGTGAAGCTCGACGTTGTGGATAAACGTACCTACGGGGATATCCGAAAGTGCAAGCGCGTTGCCAGGCTTGATGTCGGCGTCGCTGCCCGCTGTTATAACATCGCCTACTTTTAATCCGACGGGAGCGATTATATAGCGCTTTTCACCGTCTTCATACTGAACGAGCGCGATATGAGCGGAACGGTTCGGATCGTATTCAAGGGTAAGAACGTTTGCGTTCATACCAATTTTATCCCTCTTGAAGTCGATAATGCGGTATTTTGTTCTATTGCCGCCTCCGCGGTGGCGAACAGTGATCCTTCCGTAGCTGTTTCTGCCCGATTTTTTCTTCATCGGAGCAAGCAGGCTCTTTTCAGGAGCTACCTTGGAAAGCCCGGAATAATCCGTGACCGTCATCTGTCTTCTGGAGGGAGTGGTGGGTTTATAGCTTTTTATTGCCATTTGTTAGCACTCTCCTTGTTTGGTTTAGCGAAACGGCGACCGTTTCATACATCACCCCGAGAAAACCGTTTGCGGTTTCCCGGTGAAGCGCAAAGCTGCGCGTTAGGTCTTAATTTTTACACCATGCTTTCAAAGAACTCTATGCCCTTTGAATCCTCCTTGAGCTTAACTATAGCTTTTTTCCACGAAGGAGTGTAGCCCTGGGTTCTGCCCTGACGCTTTAAATGACCGCGGCAGTTTATCGTGTTGACCTTTGCGACCTTAACGTCAAAAATCTCCTCGCACGCTTTTGCGATCTCGATTTTGTTAGCGTCCTTAGCAACCTTAAAGGTGTATTTTTTCTCTGCGATGCCTGCCATGCTTTTTTCAGTGATAACAGGCTTTAAGATGATATCTCTTGCTGATTTCATTACGCATACACCTCCTCGATTTTTGCGGCAGCATCGACCGCGACAATAAGCTTGTCGTGATTGACAATGTCGTATACGTTGAGAGTGTTCACAAGCGTAGCCTTGACGCCGGGGATATTCCTCGCGCTGTTTACTACCTTTGTATCCACCTCGGGAAGTACTATCAAAGACTTCTTGTCCGCACCGATTGCTTCGAGCATTTCAACAATCGATTTTGTTCTGAATTCGGTAAGACTGATTTTGTCTATCAGAATCAGATCCTCGTCGATAACCTTGCTGCTGAGCGCGGATTTCAAAGCGAGCCTTTTTACCTTTTTGTTGAGCGAATAGCTGTAGTCACGCGGCTTCGGACCGATAGCCACGCCGCCGTGACGCCACTGGGGAGCGCGGATGGAGCCCTGTCTTGCATGACCGGTTCCTTTCTGTCTCCAGGGTTTGCGGCCGCCGCCTCTTACTTCTGTTCTCGTAAGGGTGGACTGTGTTCCCTGACGCTGGTTTGCAAGATAATTTACAACCGCTGCGTGAACGACCGCCTCGTTCGGCTTAATTCCGAAAACAGCATCAGAAAGCTCCATAGAGGACACTTCCTTGCCTTTAATGTCAACTACTTTTAAATTCGGCATTGTGCTTCCTCCTTCCCTTAAGCCTTTTTAACGCTGTCGCGGATTACAACGATTCCGCCCTTGGGGCCGGGAACCGCGCCGCGAAGCGCGATAAGATTATTCTCTGCATCTACTTTTACCACTTCGAGATTCTGAATCGTAACCGACTCCGTTCCCATGTGGCCGGGCATCTTTTTGCCTTTGTAAATTCTTGAAGGATCCGAGCAGGCGCCCATGGAGCCCGCATGCCTTGCGACAGGACCCGTACCGTGCGTCGCCTTAAGCGTTGCGCCGTTGTAGCGCTTAACGGTACCGGCGTAGCCTTTACCTTTGCTTGTGCCCGATACATCAACAATATCTCCGGCGGCAAAAACGTCCGCTTTAATGATATCGCCGACATTGACCGACTCTGTGTCGTCGAGTCTGAACTCTTTCAAGGTTTTCTTCGCGGCTACGTCAGCCTTGTCGAAGTGACCTTTAAGAGGCTTTTTTACCTTGTTTGCCTTAACATCGCCGAAGCCCACCTGAATCGCGGCATAGCCGTCATTTTCAACGGTTTTCTTCTGCGAAACAACGCAAGGTCCCGCTTCTACGACTGTTACGGGAATAACCTTTCCGCTTTCGTCGAAGATTTGGGTCATACCGATTTTTTTACCGATAATTCCTTTTTTCATTCTTTCTTCCTCCTACGGTTATTGGTTGACTTTACGCCAACATGACCTGCTTTGCGGGATATTAAAGTTTTATTTCAATATCTACGCCGGCAGGAAGCTCAAGGCTTTGCAAAACCTCAACAGTTTTGTTCGACGGTCTTAAAACGTCGATAAGCCTTTTGTGAGTTCTCATCTCAAACTGCTCGCGGCTGTCCTTATACTTGTGAACGGCGCGGAGAATGGTAACGATTTCCTTTTCTGTGGGAAGAGGAATCGGGCCCGATACTCTTGCACCCGTGCGCTTGGCGTTTTCAACGATTTTCGCTGCCGCCGCGTCGACAAGATTGTGGTCATACCCTTTGAGTCTGATTCTGATTTTTTCCTTGACTGCCACTGTCATCGCCTCCTTGAATTTTGGGGGACAAGACAAAAAATGTTACACGCACCCGTGTGTTTCGCATAAACACAATAAAAAACCGAAAAAACGCATAGTTTTCCCGGGGTACTTGAACCGTTTTAATCAAAAACGCTCCGCAGACAAACGCAATAGTAGAGAATATCGGCGCTTGCAAACGTATTCAACATTTCTGCCGCCCGGTTTGAAATCGGACATACTCCACGGAAATTAACCAGGGAAAATCCCTGCAACCTCCCGCTTCATCGCATATCTGGCGCATTTGCGCCCTTGTGCAGTCACGCAATGATTATTTTACTATATTCGTAATAAAATTGCAATCAGTTTATTGAAAACTTTTCGCCGATTTTTATGCATATTTTTGTGCAATATGACGAATATATTTATCCGTTTCAAAATATTGCGTCGGCAGTGAATAATTATCACAAAATATGGGAATAATAGGTATTTATAAATATCGATGCACAAAAAACAAGAGGCAAGAGAAATTCTCTTGCCTCTTTATGTGTTACTTTTTCAGTGTAGCTACGCCCTTTTTGTTTGTCTTGTAGGTCTTTTTGCCGACCTTTATCGACTTCTTGTTTTTCTGTACCAC